>CANJNU010000200.1 GCA_947475645.1 Bacteriovoracaceae bacterium
CACTCGCTGGGGCGATCCAAGGGAGCGTCATGGGTAACACTCCCTCTGATTTTTGATCGCTAGTAAGAAATCTAACGCAGCCTACTGAGAACACGCTACACTTTGGCCAATGCGTGGACTTCGATTTACCTCTCTTTTACTCTTGGCCGCCCTCGTGTGTATTCCTGCATTCGGTCAGGCAATCGAACCGTTGTCTGAGCCCAATTTTTCATACGTTCAGAAAAAGTTAGAAGCCAAGGGCGTTCATGCTCGATTTATTCGACTCTTAGCAAAGAGCCAAGTTTCTGAAAAAACGAGAGACAGGATTATCTATACCAACCTGAAAGGCTTCCGGATTAAGCCCGACTACTCAGGACACCTCGACTCTCCCGCTCTCGAAAAATGCCAAATCTTTATTAAGAAACATGCCAAGACCTTCGAACTCGAGGAGCGACTCTACGGGGTTCCTAAAGAGGTCGTTGCTTCGCTATTGTGGGTCGAAACCCGCCATGGAAAGCGCACCGGTAAATTTAAACTGCCCGAAGTTTTTACCAGTATCGCCCTCGCCGATCATCCCTTCTTTATTCAATCGGCTATCGACAAATTGAAACTTGAAATATCACCCCAGGATGCCGATTTCCCATTGATTCCCGAAAAAGTTCAAGCGGCCGCCAAAAGAAAGGCCGACTGGGCTGTAGGCGAATTAGTAGCGCTTGCTGAACTCCATTCCAAGAAAGGCGTCCAGTCCTTTCGCTTGAAGGGATCCTACGCCGGTGCATTTGGAATTCCTCAGTTTTTACCTAGTAGTTATTTAAATTGGGCTGTTTCTCAAAAAAAATCTCAGCGGCCCGATCTCTTTAAACCCCAGGATGCTATTTTGAGTGTCGGAAACTTTCTTAAGTCTCATGGTTGGGTCGCTGAAGTAACTTCCCACGCCGAAGCGCTCTATGCTTACAACCGAAGCCGCGCCTACTCGCTGACTATCCTCACTCTGGCTGGCCGCTTAGATCCTGCGCAACGGTCGCTTGCACACTCAGCCCTAAAACCCTCTTCCCCATAAGTCTCGATAGTGTCTGTGTCCAGAAAGACGTGCGTCTAAAAAGACACGTCTAGTTCTACCGGCACATTCCGATGCGCTACTTGACTGATTTTGTCTTGTAAATTATTCTGAAATCAGGGTCTTTTTAAGTAGTTTTATACGAAATTTCGAAAGGGATTCGATCAGTGCGTACGGAACAGCGAGGCCACATTATTTTTAAACGCCTTCATTGGGCGGCAGGATGGGCTATTTTGGCTCTTACCCTTTCAGCTTGCCCAGGCTCAAAAGAATCGGCTCCCGCCAAAACTTCAAACACAGCAACAGTGAAAGCAACCACAACCGATTCTCCTGCCGAGCCTTCACTTCCGACCGCTAAAGACTCGAAGCTTGAAATGAGCACCGATCTGACTTTGGCAAACGGAAGCGATTCAATCACCGCAACCCTCACACTGATCGATAAGCTAGGAAAGCGTGTTCCATCCGCCGCGATTGCGTTCGAATCCGATTCACCCACCCTACAGTTGCAAGCCCTTGATCCGGTCTCGGGTAAAAAGCAAGGCGGCTCGGCTGCAGGCAAAATAAATGTTTCAAGCAACTCGGCAGGCATGATTCAAGTGGCCTTGAGTTCAATGTTCGACGGAACATTTAAGATCAGCGCAACTCACGCCGCAAGCGGCGTTCAATTTACCACGGCAGTACGTTTTGCCAAAACCGAACCCGCTGCGAATCAATCCCAAATCGCAGTCGAAGCCTCTGCTGTAGTCGCCAATGGAGCAACATCGGCTAGGGTCTACATTACATTGAAGAATGCTGACGGCGACCCCCTACACGGAATCGTGCCCTCTTTCTCTGCTACAGATTCGAACGAAACAAATACCTACTCGACATGCTCTGCGACGGATCGATCCGGATCGTCTTCATGCTCATTCACTTCCACCCATGCAGAATCGAAAGCCGTTCAGCTTGCAACACCTCTTCTCATTACCGGAAATTCGGTTGAGTTCGTCGCTGGACCCGCAGTCGCAGAAAAATCGTCACTCAAACTCTTGCCCAAGTCCGACGGCGGCACCGCATTTATTGCCAATCAGTCTGACACTGCCATTCTAGAGATTCACCTGCGAGACCCATTCGACAATCCGGTCACAGCAGCGAGCGCTCAGTTAGTGGTTCAAGGCGAGACCGACCCGATCTCGTCGGTCTCAGCCATAGTCCCGACTTCAGAAAATCTGTTGGCAGGCGTTGCCCAGTTCGCTGTTAAGTCAAAAAAGGCGAGCCTCAAAACGATTCTTATACAAAGTCCCTCTGGACTCGCCACTCTGTCGGCTACTGCCCAGTTCAATGCAGGCCCAGTCGCGCAAGTCGCGCTGACAGCAATTCCGGCGGATAGTATTCTCGTAGGTACCGGGTCCTCTCATCCATCAGAAATCAGTGCCACACTTACCGATGCCTACGGAAACCCCGTATCAGGAAAGTCTGTCCAATTCATTAGCAGCGGCACGGGTACCCAACTGTCCCAACCGTCTGTGGCCAGCGACGCCACCGGAAAAGTAAAAGGGTACCTCTCGAGTACGGCGTCGGGCACTAAATCGGTTTGGGTTGCGTCACCTTCGGGTTTCCAGAACACTATCAAGAACGTCTCCTTTATTCCCGGGCCGGCCATTGCCGCTGAGATTTCATTTTCGCCCTCGTCCGGAATTTCAGCCGATGGCGTAACCCCCTCTCAGATTTTAGTAAGCCTCTATGACTTTTTCAGAAATCTGGTACCTAATGCCGATTTTGTAGCCGCCGTCGATGGTTCGGGGGCATCTCTGACTCTCGGTAACAAAACAGACGCTTTTGGAAAAGCCAGGGGAACCTTACTTTCCACCAGCAGCGGAAACTACACCATAAGCATCTCGTCGACACTGGGCTTATTTGCGGCAGTGCAGGGATCCGTGGGTTTTATTCCCACATCAGCGGTAGCCCCACGATCCGACATCACGCTGGTAAGTGCGACGCCCGTCGTTGCAGATGGAGTACAAACCGCGAACCTAAAGCTCACATTAAGAGATCAAAATAATAACATTGTACCAGGCCTGATCCCGACGATATCTGCTACAGACACCTCGGGGAAGAACTCCTATCCGGAATGCTCACCCACTGATGCCCAGGGCATATCAAACTGTTCGGTACTCTCCACTCACGCTGAGTCGAAAATCATTTCCGTGACTAGCCCGTTCTCGAAGGTGGGTCCCGAAGTTCAGTTTATTGCGGGAGCCCCCGCTCTGGCCCAGCTCTCGGCAACTGCCCTGAGTCTCATTTCAGACGGCAACTCATCGGCCTCAATCGTCGCCGTTCTCTCTGACATCAACGGAAACCCTGTAACCAATCAAGTAGTTGAATTTTCCGTTTCAGGAACGGCAGGAAACCTGATCACTCCAGCAGCACTCAATTCCGACGCCCAAGGTAAGGTTACGGCCCAAGTGACTAGTACCCTGGCTGGCACAAAAATGCTCTCGATCAGTTCGCCCATGGGCATCACCCATACTCCAGTAGCAATAACATTTGCACCTGGAAGTCC
>CANJNU010000201.1 GCA_947475645.1 Bacteriovoracaceae bacterium
CGCGCGCATTGAAAAACCCATTGGCGTGATTGTACAATTTGGCGGACAAACACCGCTAAAAATTGCAAAGGCGCTTGAACGAGGGGGGCTTAAGATTTTAGGCACTTCCACAGAGAGCATTGATCTAGCCGAAGATAGATCCAAGTGCGAAGAGATTGTAAAATCACTGCGCCCCCTGGGACTAGAACAACCCGAGGCAACCCTCGCATTTACCGAAGCGGAAGCGATTGAACGTGCGAATCGCTTGGGTTACCCCGTACTGGTTCGCCCCTCTTATGTATTGGGTGGAAAGGGAATGCGCATCGTTCATGGCGAAGAGTCACTTCGCCACTGGATACACGAGGCAATTCATGTAAGCGACGAACACCCGGTTTTAATCGATCGCTTTCTTCATCGCGCCACCGAAGTTGACGTCGATGCCTTAAGTGATGGCCATGAATGTTTTATCGGTGGACTGATGGAGCATATCGAAGAGGCCGGAATTCATTCGGGTGATAGTGCCTGCTCACTTCCTGTATTCACACTTTCTGTCAGTATCTGTGACCGCATTCGCACTTATACGCGTGAACTGGCTAAGCGCCTTAACGTGATTGGCCTATTGAATCTTCAATTTGCCATTCAAGGCGACCGTATCTTTCTTCTAGAAGTTAATCCGCGAGCATCTCGCACGGTGCCCTTTGTAAGTAAGGCAGTGGGTAAACCCATCGCTAAGCTGGCGGCTCAAGTCATGCTAGGAAAATCCCTCAGAGAACTTGGCATTCACGAAGACCTAGACCTTCATCTCAGTACTTTTAACGTGAAGGCTCCCGTCTTTCCTTTTAATAAGTTTCCCGGTGTCGATACACTTCTTGGCCCAGAAATGAAATCGACGGGCGAGGTCATGGGACGAGGCTCGTCGTTTGCAGGAGCCTATGCAAAGGCACTCACCGCAGCAGGTATGCCCCTACCTCTGAGAGGTAAAGCCTTTCTATCAATTCGAAATGAAGACAAAGCAGAGGTGCTTCCTATCGCCCAAGGCCTCAAAGAGGCCGGCCTTGAACTCTGGGCTACCCATGGAACGGCCACATTTTTGAGAGGCTATGACTTGGCCTGTACCCCCATTAATAAGGTTCGTGAAGGCACGCCCCATTGCGTCGAGGCAATTCGCGAGGGCCAGTTTGCATTGGTGATCAATACAACTTCAAGCGAAGGTACAGTGAAGGACAGCTTTTCGATGCGAAGAGCCGCGCTTGAAAGAAAAGTGCCCTATTGTACGGTGCTCGCCGGAGCCCGTGCGGTCTTGGAAGCGATTCGAGAGCAACAGAACGGCCCGCTCGAGATCCTTCCACTTTGAGTTCGGCAAGCCCTACTTGGCCTCATTTTACGAGCAATTCAACTCTCTGCGGCATAAAATGCGGTGAATCAATTAGCTTTTCTTGCGTTCAAAAATAATTATGCTAAATCTGGGGTCCTATGTCGGCTGAAAAATTTCCAATGACTGTCGAAGGCAAGCGTATGCTCGATGAAGAGTTGAAACGACTGATGACCGTTGAGCGCCCTGCCGTAGTGAAGGCCATTGAAGTGGCGCGCGGTCATGGCGATCTCTCAGAGAACGCCGATTACTCAGCCGCAAAAGAGCGTCAGGGCTTTATTGAAGGACGCATTCAAGATATTAACGGCAAGCTCGCACGAGCCCAAGTCATCGATTCTGCTCTCATCGTTTCAGACAAAATTGTTTTTGGTGCAACCTGCATTCTCGAAGATACGGACTCGGGTAATCGCGTTACCTACAAGATCGTCGGTGTAGATGAAGCAAATGTGAAGGCAGGAAAAGTAGGAATTACTTCTCCCATTGCCCGCGCACTTATTGGTAAAACCGAAGGGGACGAAGTGGTGGTCAATGCCCCCAAAGGTCAAATCAGTTACGAAGTCATCAAAATCAGTTACGACTAAACCCAGCGTTTCTTCGTCGCCACACCCTCAAGACACGCCCATCCAATTTGTTAAGGGTGTGGGGCCTCGTTTGGGCATGGTCTTCGATAGCCGTGGCATTTCTACGGTAAGAGATCTGCTTTTCTTTTTTCCGCGCGCCTACGAAGACCGAAGTAAGTTGCAACAAGTCGCTGATCTTCAAGAAAACGTAAAGGCTACCTTAGCTGTTCGCGTTTCCAGTTCTCGAAAAATTCCCATCCGAGGCAAATTCGGCCGTAGCATTCTAGAGGTTCGTTGCGCTGATGAAGCGGGAAACGGCCTTTCGCTGAAGTGGTTCAATATGCCAAAGGGAATTGATCAGAAATTTCAGCCCGGAATTCAAATTATCGTTTCTGGCTCGATTAAAAAGTATCAAGGCCGAATGGAAATGGTGCACCCCGAAATTACATGGAATGTAAGTTCGTCGACCCAAGTTCCAGAAGAGGCTGAAAGCCATAACTACGGCCGAATCGTTCCGATCTATACCGAGATCGAAGGCATCGCGAGCCGTATTCTGAGAAAAGTACTCTGGGAAACCCTTGAACGTTATGTAGGGGCTTTATCCGAAGACATTCCCCTGTCTCTTCTTCAGAAACACCAGTTACCGCAGCTGTCTGAGGCAGTGAAGCAAATTCACTTTCCGAGTGAGTCGCTGGGGCAAGACCTCCTCGACTTTAAGACAATTTATCATCAGCGCCTTATTTACGAAGAATTCTTTAAGTTCGAGTATCTTGTACTTCGTCAGCGCCTCAGAATGGAACGGGCCCTAGCTCCTCGGTTAGGCCACGAAGGCGGACTGAAGGCCGCAGATCAGCTTGAAAAGCTTTTGCCGTTTCAGCTCACGGGCGGACAAAAGAACGCCATCCAAGAGATCTTAGAAGACCTTCAACAAGCCCATCCGATGAATCGCCTCATTCAAGGCGACGTAGGATCAGGAAAAACCGCAGTGGCGTTTCTTACTGCTGCTTGCGCTCTGGCCGAAGGAGGCCAAGCCGCCCTGATGGCGCCCACCGAAATTTTGGCCGAGCAGCATTATAAAAGCGCGATTCGACTTTTTGGCGGTAAGCTTAATGTAGGTTTACTTACCGGCCGAACGTCGAATGCCGATCGAACCGCACTTCTAGGCAAATTAGCGGCGGGAATGCCTATTCTCTTAATCGGCACTCACGCCCTGCTTGAACCGCCGGTTGTATTTAAGAATCTCGTTTACAATTTGATCGATGAACAGCATCGGTTCGGTGTGGATCAAAGAAGAACCCTGAGAAATAAGGGAATGAGTAAAGACACCGCTACAGGAAAAACCATCCTCCCTCACACACTCATTCTGACTGCAACCCCGATTCCAAGAACTCTCGCATTAACCGCCTATGGCGATCTATCGGTAAGTAGCATTACCGAACTTCCTCCGGGGAGAATTCCCATCATTACAAAACTGGTACGCGATAAAACGCAAACGAGCGACGCTTACGCCCGAATTCGTGAACAACTGAATCTGGGCTACCAGGCTTATTTCATTTATCCTCTGGTCAACGATAGTGAAGCCGAAGGATTTACCGAACTGAAGTCGGCCGTCAGCGAAGCCGAGCGACTTGCCATGAGTGTGTTCCCCGAATTTAAGTTAGGAC
>CANJNU010000202.1 GCA_947475645.1 Bacteriovoracaceae bacterium
ACCAGGGTTCGGTGGGGGCGAAGGTCCTTGTTGCCTACATCCGCCGGGGATTGTTCAAGCACTAAGTCCGTAAGCTTTTTTCCGTTCGAGTCGCAAGTCCAGTGGGCTTCCACCGAGTTCACTCCCGACGTTTGAATCCAAGATTTTTGCCATGAGGTAAGGTTCTTGCTCGAGGCCTCGCTCAGAGTTTTAAAAAAATCCTGAATCGTGGTGTTCTTGAGAGCATAACGATGAAAATAGCGTTGAAGTCCCTCTTTAAAGTCGTCCTCACCTAAGTAGTGCGCAAGTTGTTTAAGTACCGACGCGCCTTTCCCATAAGTAATGCCATCAAAATTTGTACCGGCCTGGTCAGTGTCGTGAACCGCCCCCTCGATTGGATGTGTGGTCACGGCTTGGTCCTCTTGATAGGCCCAAAGTTTTGAGCCTGCGAAGAACGCCTGCCACGCCTCTGTGTAGGGCGTGGTCTCTACCAACGCCCGTGAGGCCATAAAAGTGGCAAAGCTTTCGTTCAGCCAAAGCCCGTTCCACCAGCGCATCGTTACCAGATCGCCAAACCACATATGAGCCATCTCATGAAGAATGGTGGTTGCTCGAGCGCGATAGCGATCGCGGGTTACTCTCGATCGAAAGAGGCTTCTTTCATTAAAAGTTACGGCGCCTGCGTTTTCCATGGCTCCCGAATTAAAGTCCGGAACGATGATTTGATCGTATTTGGAGTAGGGATAAGGGTAGCCAAAATAAGTTGCAAAGAAATCGAGACCCTTACGGGTTACGTCGAACCACTCTTTAGGTGCAACGTAGGTTTTCAGGCTTTGGCGTGCGAAAAGGCGCATGGGAATTCCATTCGCGTCTTCTTCCCACATTTCGTAGGGGCCCGCGTGCACTGCAAAAAGGTAAGTCGATAGAAGGGGGCTAGGAGGAAACTGCCAGCTTTTATGGCCATCGACTTGGGTTACTTCCCGCTCTAGGGTATTCGAAATGACTTTCCAGCTCGTAGGAACTTCAGCCGTTAACTCGAAGGTTGCTTTTAAGTCGGGCTGGTCGAAACACGGAAAAAGGCGATGGGCATCGAATGGTTCGAAGTCGCTATAAAGATAGATTTTTCCATCAGCAGGATCGCGAAAGCGATGCAAACCCACGCCCGAGGTTCCGTAGGCATGGCTAAAGCCAATCTCTACCCGATTACTTCCTGTTTTGAGTTCTTTTAAGGGCAGGGTAATTCGATGACCATCGTATTTCTGAGCGGGTAAGGCTGCTTGGCCATTCACTATAAGGGTTTTAATTTGGCCCTCTTCAAAATCGATCCAAACCGGAATTTTTGACTCTTTTAGCGCAGCAGGCTTCATATCAAAATGAATCACTACTCGGCCTTCATAGTCGCTCACATCAATTGGAGTATCGAGTCCCAGCCAGAGACTGTATGAGATTCGGTTGAGCTGCTTACTTCTCTGTTGGGCTACTTCTTTTGAGAGTGCCCCCAATCTCAGAGAGTGCGAATTCTTCGACGTAT
The DNA here is from genome assembly GCA_947475645.1 of Bacteriovoracaceae bacterium. GTDB lineage: Bacteria > Bdellovibrionota > UBA1018 > UBA1018 > UBA1018 > CANJNU01. The sequence goes on from CANJNU010000202.1 coordinate 1,511, forward strand.
CGGTTTCGATCTCGGTTGCCGGCTTGGTGCTGATGCTACTACAAGACAGGCTAAAGACGAGTGCTGTTACAAGAATCGCACGATTCATTTAAATGTGTCCTCGATTTGACAAACTTCAATTCCGACCGAGTTCAATAAAGAAATCGAGTCCCGAATTCGATAATCCTGGATGTAATAGACTTTTTTTACGTTACCCAGGTTAATCAGGCGCTTCGCGCACTGGACGCACGGTAGATGAGTGACGAATGCATATTTTTCGATCGATCGCGGAGCATCGCAATTGATTACAGCGTTTTCTTCTGAATGTAGGCATCCGCAGTTACCGGGTTCGTCACGGTCGCAGCAATTGGGAAGTCCAGTTGCGTTTCCATTGTAGCCCACTGCCAGTACCTTCCGAAAGTCTGTACTTGTAATGACGGTGCCCACCTGAAGGCGCTTGCACGTGGAGCGTGCGGCTAAGGTTTGAGCCAGTTTTAAGTAAATCTGCATAAAACTAGGACGAAAGGAGGCTACAGTGGGCATTATGAAGGGCTCCTTGAGGGCTTATGGGGACTTCTTTTGTGTGCGATTCACTTGAATAAACGACAGGTAGTGATTCAATTCTTTGATCGACTCTTGAATGTCACCGATGGCTCGGTGTGCGTTTCCTTTTTGAAAATGAATTCCGAATCGCTCGCGATAGATCTCCTTAAATGAGCTCACGTCAACCATTCTATAATGCAGCCGCTTTTCGAGCTCAGGCAGGTACCGAGTAATGAATCGTCGATCGTTTCCAATCGAGTTGCCGGCGAGAACGATTCGGTCTCCCGCTGCGTAGTGCTTATCGAGGACCTCGAGAAGCCCCTTTTCGACCTCGGCCAAGGGCGTTCCACTAGGAATCGCCGCAGTGAGTCCGCTTTCGCCGTGAGTCTTTTTGCACCAATCGTTCATCCCCTCAAGGGTGGCCGGAGACTGATAGACGATTCGATGGAATTCTTCCAAAGTGTTCAAGTCTACGTCGGTAATCACGGCTGCGAGCTCAAGAATGGAGTCGGTAGCGTCATCGAGGCCGGTCATTTCCAAGTCGATCCAAAGAAGGGGTTGTTTTGCCATGGTGTCAGTTTCTTTCGGTAGAACGGGTGGTTATGCCTAGCATCACTACCGAGCCTGATCCGAGGAGTCAACGGGAAGTCTTTCCGCAAGGAAGCTGAAAAATACGCTTGTCTAAAGCCGCCTTTTTTGGTTAGAAACAGCGCACTGTGAATTCTCACAATGGGTCGCGCTTTGTCGCTTGCCCTCTTAAATTTCAAGTAACTCTCAATCAAAGGGTGCTTCATGTCTCGTATTTCGATCGATAAAGTCCGCAATATCGGCATCTCCGCCCACATTGACTCTGGTAAAACCACGCTTTCTGAACGTATTTTGTTCTACACGAACAAGATTCACGCAATTCACGAAGTCAAAGGTAAAGACCAAGTCGGCGCGACAATGGATTTTATGGATCTCGAGCGCGAAAAAGGGATCACCATTCAGTCGGCCGCCACTTATTGTGAGTGGAAGGGTTACAACGTTAACTTAATCGACACCCCAGGACACGTTGACTTCACTATCGAAGTTGAACGTTCTTTGCGGGTTCTTGACGGTGCTGTTCTTGTTCTCTGCTCAGTAGCAGGTGTTCAATCGCAGTCGATTACTGTTGATCGCCAAATGAAGCGTTACAAGGTTCCACGTATTTGTTTCATCAATAAGATGGATCGTGCCGGTGCGAACCCCTTCCGCGGCATCAAGATGCTTCGCGAGAAGCTCAATCATAATGCTCATCTTATCACCTATCCGATTGGTGCAGAAGACCAGTTTAAGGGTATGGTTGACTTGGTCACCATGCGTGCCTTCTACTTTGATGGCGACAGCGGCGAAAACGTCCGCGAAGAAGAGATTCCAGCAGATATTCTCGAAGATTGTAAGAAATATCGCGAAGATCTGATTGCTGCCATCGGTGAATTCGATGAAGTGATCATGGAAAAGTACCTCGAAGCTCAAGACATTGGCGTCGATGAGCTCCGTAATGGTATTCGTAAGGCAACTC
>CANJNU010000203.1 GCA_947475645.1 Bacteriovoracaceae bacterium
CTCTAAAACCTGAAAGCACATTGCTCTGTATCGTTACTAAGTCGGGCACTACTTTCGAAACCTTGGCCCAAGCCTTGCTGGCTCTCGAGTGGTTAGGCATGTCACGCTGGAGAACCCATTGCGTCGCCATTACTGATCCAAAGAAAGGCGACCTCAGACAATTTGCCACTCAAAATGAAATTCGTACTCTCAGTATCGATCCTTCATTGGGTGGACGCTTTAGCGTCTTTAGTCCGGTAGGACTCTTTCCTGCTGCACTCGCGGGCCTCAACGTTGAAGAGTTTCTCTTGGGCGCAAAACAGGTGCGCGATCACACCGAAAAAGCGAACTTAGAAAAAAGCCCCATCTTTATTTTAGCGTCAGAACTTCTCAGGCACGCACCGAAGCGAGCCATCCATGTATGCATGCCCTATTCCACGCGCCTCAGACAAACGAGCTCGTGGTTCGTTCAACTTTGGGGCGAAAGCCTCGGCAAGGACGGCAAAGGCTTTACACCCATCGCAGCCCTGGGTGCCACCGACCAACACAGCATTCTTCAACTTCTGCGCGACGGCCCCGATGACAAAGTGACACTTTTCATCACCCAAGAACGAGCGCAAGACCCCGTTCGCATTCCAAAACTTTTGTCGAAAACCCCTCATGGAGTCAGTAAAACGCCCTTTCCGGCGTTTGAGATTTTGGAAGGACACACTCTTCAGCACCTCCTTCAAGTCGAGTACCAAGCCACTTCGAAGGTCTTAACCAAGAAGGGCCGCCCCAATCTCACGATTCAAATCGAAGGCCTTGACGAACGGAATATGGGCGCACTCTTCTTTACCTTCAGTGTGCTCACAGCGGTTACCGGCACCCTTTGGGGCGTCAATCCGTTCGATCAACCTGGTGTCGAGGATGCCAAAGTTTACATCCGCGAGGCCTTGCAAACAGCCGGCAGCGACTGGACCGCTCAAGAGGCCGAAGACGACAATTCGCCTGCCGAACGGCTTCGGCGGGCGAGAGAATCAATTCAGCAACAAAATGATGCGTTTAAGTCGGGTACGGGGACTTCCTTTTCACAAGATTAACACACCGCATTTCACTTGATCGATGTTCACCCCCTGGTTCATTATAATACAATGAACTCGGACGACAATTCGGACAAAACTACGGTACTTTCCGCTGAGCAGATGACGATTAAGAAAGATCGTGAGGAAGCGAAAGATCAGGCCGCTTGTTTAATTATCATTCGAGGAACACCTCAGGGTCACCGCTTCTTTATCAATCAAGATGGAATGACGATCGGACGAGACCCCACCGCTGACATCACGGTCAACGATCCGAGTATTTCAAGAAGACATGCGAAGTTTACGCTTCTTCCTGGAAAGGTCGTTCAGATTACCGACCTCGGCTCATCGAATAAGACCTTAGTAAATGACAAACAGGTTCTCCCCAACCAAACGGTATCCCTTGCAAAAGAGGATATGGTGAAGCTAGGGAACTCGGTCTTTAAGTTTCTTCCCGCGGGCGAAGTCGAGATTCTGTATTATGGAAATCTAGGCTCAGCGGTGCACACCGATGCGCTGACACAGATCTACAACAAAGGCTATTTAATCGAAGCTTTAGAAGCTGAGTTTAAGCGAGCAAAAGCGCTGAAAACCGATCTTTCTGTGATCTTCATGGATTTAGACTTTTTTAAGAAAATTAACGACACTTACGGACACGACGCCGGCGACTACGTTCTTAAGGAATTTTCGAATCTCATTCGCGTGGGCCATCTTCGCCCAAAAGATATTTTCGCCCGCTATGGGGGCGAAGAGTTCTGTGTGGTTCTAGGTTCATTAAATGCAGTCGGTACACAACCCATTGCTGAACGAATGCGAGCAGCCATCGAGGCCCATGCTTTCGTTTATGAAGGAAAGCGGCTTCCGGTTACGAGTTCGATGGGGGTAGCACAGATGAGCCCAACCATGGAGTCGAGCACCTCGCTTCTTAAAGCCGCAGATAAAGCTCTTTATGCTGCAAAACAGAGCGGACGAAACCGGGTTGTGCTGAGCGAATAACGCAACGCAACATCCTTGCTATTTCAACACCCCCGTGGTGTTTACCAGCCCGATGTCCTTCATCTCTCCACCACTTCTTCGTCGCCCAGTTCAGGTTCTCAGTGCCAACGTTGCCGAGCGAATCGCAGCCGGAGAGGTGATCGAACGCCCTGCAAGTGTCGTGAAGGAGATGGTCGAAAACTCGCTTGATGCGGGTGCAACCGAGATCTGCGTCGCTCTTGAAGGGGGCGGTAAGTCTCTCATCGAAATCACTGATAACGGCCATGGCATGAGCCCTGCCGATCTCGCACTCTGCGTACGCAGACATGCAACCAGTAAACTTTCTTCTATCGGTGATCTCGAAAAAATTCGCACGCTGGGCTTTCGAGGAGAAGCCCTTCCCAGTGTTGCAGCCGTTTCCGAGCTTTCGATTGTGAGTCGCACACGTACCGAATTATCTCAGAACGACGAGCCCGCATACGAGCTCAAGCTTCCTGCAGTCAGCGATCAGGACCGATTCGAAGACCGTGAATTTAAGCCCGAGGCAATCACGTTCGGTCATTTTCTGAACTCGCCCCACGGAACCCGAATTCGGGCGCGTGGCCTGTTCGCTCATATTCCTGCTCGCCTTAAGTTTCTAAAAGCGCAGGGGGCCGAAGTCTCTCAGGTTCGCGAATGGATCGAACGCCTCGCCCTTGCTCATCCTTATTGTAGTTTTAGATTACTCAGCGACGGCCGCCAGGTACTTCAACTCCGCGCTCAGAGTGAAGAAGAACGGGTGCGCGCAATCCTTGCCGATGGCGAGGACTACCCAATTCTCAGCGCTGCGAACAATCTCGGACCAGGGGCAGGAGCCGGTCTCCATATTCGCGTTCGCTGGCTACAAGGACTCAGCTCGCCCCAAATGAAGCGAATGGCTCAGGTGGTGAATGGGCGTGCTGTTCGAGATCGCATGATCCAACAGGCTTTGATGTCGCCTTTTAGACAAGCTCTTCTTCCAGGCCAATTCCCTGCGGTGGCGGTTTTTATCGACATCGATCCAGCACAACTCGACGTCAACGTTCATCCCACGAAAACCGAAATACGATTTCTCGATAGTCGCAAAATTTTTCACGAAATCGATCAACTGATCCGCCAGCTGATTGTTCAAGAAGGCGCTCCGGCTTTTGCAGCAGGCCCCTCACACGCAGCACCGGCTTCGGTCGGATTTTCACTTCAGAACGAAACGCATTCTGCACAGTTTAAGGCCAGTGACTGGTCTCAAATTCCCTCATTCAGACAACAACTGCTTGCGCCGAGCGACGACGTTCCTCATTTTCCAACTCCTACGAACGCGGCCATAGCCGCACCCAGTGTAAATCCCTTAGAGGGATCACGCTTTGCGGGCGTACTTTTTAATACTTATTTACTTTATGAGCGCGGCCCCGAACTCATTCTCATTGACCAGCATGCGGCTCATGAACGAATTCGATACGAGTACCTTCAAAAGCGAGCCCTGAACCAAGCCGGAAAGGAGAACGCAACAAGCCAAGTA
>CANJNU010000204.1 GCA_947475645.1 Bacteriovoracaceae bacterium
CGAGCCTGCTGTCAAAGCCTGCTGGAATACTTGAAAGGAACTCGATTGAAATACTTCCGACAAATCCTGTAGTTCTAAACCAAATCGAATATCGGGTTTATCGCTTCCGAAACGACTCATTGCCTCGCGATAAGGCATACGAGGAAATTGAGCAGGAAGTTCAATACCCAAAATCTCCTTCCACAGCTTCTTCATCATGCCTTCGAAGATGGGAAAGAGTGCTTCCTCATCTAAAAATGAGGTCTCGATGTCGATTTGTGAAAACTCAGGCTGACGATCGGCGCGCAAGTCTTCATCCCGGAAACAACGGGCAATTTGATAATAGCGATCCATTCCGCTAATCATCAAAAGTTGCTTCAAAATCTGAGGCGACTGAGGCAGTGCATAAAAACTTCCTGGATTCATTCGACTAGGAACGATAAAATCACGCGCGCCTTCGGGGGTCGACTTATACAAAATCGGTGTTTCAACTTCTACAAATTGATTCGCGTCCAAATGATTTCTAACGATCGAAAGCATTCGATGACGAATGAGGAGATTTTTTTGAAGCACGGGCCTGCGCAAATCTAAATAGCGATACTTCAGGCGAATGGATTCAGCCACCTCGACGTCGTCCGTTAAACTGAACAGAGGAGTTTCTGCTTCCGATAAAATAACCAATTCAGTAACAACCACTTCAACTTCACCGGTCGGCATCTTCGAGTTCGTCATGCCTTCAGGGCGGTGCCGCACTTTACCCTTAATCCACAACACATATTCAGAGCGAATTTTTCCGGCCACTTCGTGAGCAACGCTGCCGCCCACATAAGCGGGATCGAATACAATTTGAGTCAGTCCATAACGATCGCGAAGATCGGCGAAGACCAGTCCGCCATGATCTCGGCGTTTCGCCACCCAGCCGCACAGGGCGACTTCCTGATCCAGATTCAAACCCCTCAACTCACCGCAAGTATGCGAACGCACCGTTCTTTTTGCCAACATACCTCTATTGTTATCATTCGAATCAGGTTCAGGTCCACTCTTTGCTCCTCTTTCAAGATCACCCCCTGGAGAAACTTTTGCTACGAGTTATTTCATTCAATATCCACAAAGGATTTTCAACTGCTGGACTTCAGTTCAGTCTAATTAAAATTCGTGATGCTATTCGTCAAATTCATCCTGATTTAGTTCTTCTGCAAGAGGTGCAAGGCGAACACCTTCATTATAAGAAAACGAGAAAAGACTGGCCCGCCATGCCGCAATTCGATTATTTAGCCCATGAAATTTGGCCTCACGTAGCCTATGGTAAAAACGCCACTTACGGAGCAGGGCATCATGGAAATGCGATATTAAGTAAATACCCGATTGAGAAAGTCGAGAATATCGACATTTCAACTCATAGCTTCGGAAAACGCGGAATCCTTCATGCGGTTCTACGCATTCCTGGAAAACATCGACCTTTCCACGCTATTTGCGCTCACCTCGGTCTATTCGAGTCTGAGCGAACGAGCCAGGTCAGTCAGATCTGTGAACGAATTACGTTGCACGTTCCGCTTACTGACCCCTTAGTGCTAGGAGGCGACTTTAATGATTGGCTAGAGCGTACCTCGATTACGTTCGAGCAAAAACTTCAAGTCCGCGAAGCGTTCCAGGCTTCAGCAGGACAGCACGCAAAGACGTTTCCTAGCTGGCTTCCTTCACTCAAACTCGATCGAATCTACTTTCGCGGCTTAGATCTCAAGAACGCAATGCGCTTCAATCAACGGCCCTGGCCGAGCCTCTCGGACCACTTACCTCTCTATGCAGAACTTGCGTTTCCCACTAGGCTGCGGACTGTTGAGATTGAGTGATGCTACGTATGGCTTCTAAAAGGGCGTCGATCGAGTAAGGCTTTGACAAAAAAAGAATATCCGCGCCTCCTAGATGCGATTTAAATCGAGTCTGTGGATTTTGTACGGCCGAAAGCACGATCACCGGGGGCGCTACGCCAAATCGACTCAAGATGCCTTCATAAATTTCTTCGCCCGACATTGCCCCTAATGTTAAATCGAGCAACACGACATCTGGCCAATTTTGGCTCAGCTCACTGAATGCACCCTCGCTGTCGGCGGTCAAATCAACACTGAAGTTTTCGAACTCCAGAACGATTCCCAAAGTCTCGCGAACCGCTTGATCATCCTCAATCACTAAAACACGCACACAGCACTCCTCATTTACCGCTACCGCTACCCAGTAACAAAATCGACTTCCGCAGGCGACGTCAATGCCCTCTGCAGAATCCGAGCCAGGGCGGGGCGCGACTTGTAACCCGCGCACGGTAAGGCGACAATACTATTCGTACGATACCGAAACGAATCATGCAGCTCGATTGAGATTATCAACGAGTTTGAATGATTTCTGAACGGATCGTCTGCTGAGCTGATGAAGGACCCCGCCTGGCTTCGGCCGAAGCCGCGCCCGGAACGAGCGCCAGAGCTGCGGTATCCACCTCAGCTTCAGCTCCACCCTCGCCCTCTTCCCAATCGTCTTCCATTTGTTGCATACCAGGACATCCCGGCATACCTGGTACATCGCCCACCCGAATATGAAAATGATTCTTGTGCGCCGGCATGTGTCGAATAAAACGACCATACTTAGCCCATTCCTCGTCTTTTTTCGCAACTTTTGCGAGCGCTCGAATGTGTTTTCGATCTAGAAATATGGCTCGCACACAAGCATACGGATTTTTGAAAAACTGCTTCACTAGCCACCAGTTGGCCTTCGCTTCGAACTGGGTATGAAAACTTTGCGGTGCTGCACGATTTACTGAAGGAATGATAAACGCAACGTCGGCGTCCTGCCCCGTAGTGTGGGACGCATGGCCCTTTGGGCCATTGCGTCCTGCAAGGCAACCTCCACGAGGAGCAGCAACGTCGCCGACCAAAAGCTGTACTCCCCGGTACTTCTCGTCAGAAAACTCATGCGCCACCTGGTGCCCGGTCCACTCCAAAAGCCCTACCATTCGATCGGTACCGTAGTTGGTGCACCGATCAGGAGATCGAAGGTGAATTCGGTTGGTAGCCGTGGGCATCAAAGGGCGCCCCCATGCCAAAAATCCATTATTCACTGTGCAATAGGCCTGCTCGCCATGTCGCCCTAGGTCGCGCTCAATCGAGGCAAGCACATCCTTCAGCTTTCCATTTTGAATACCCTGAGCATACTCTTTTTGTTCTTCTGTTACTTCGTCACAAAAGTTCGGCTTAAAGCGTTCACGCGAACAAACCTTTGCAGGGAGTCTTCTTCTCCGTCGAGATCCTTTTGAGCGCATCACTAAGCTACAGCAGCGCTGCCCGTTGTAGCCGTATTCAGGATTCCATTCGGAACAAAACTCGTGACTCACCGGTGTTGCACTCAATAAGGGATTCCCTTGTCCGTCGCGCAACTCTGCACTCGAATCAGACTCGGCCCCACAAGGAGCAAAATCATACCCTGCACCCTTCGCTGGTTGCACAAGAGTGATCAACATCAGATTTAAAAATGCACACGATAGCGCAAGTGATCGAAAAAGTGTCACACC
>CANJNU010000205.1 GCA_947475645.1 Bacteriovoracaceae bacterium
ATGAAGCGTGAATTCAAGGTGGATGGAAATGTCGGAAATCCGCAGGTTGCGTACAAAGAGACGGTTGGAAGTGTGGGTCGTGCTGAGGGTAGGTTCTTCCGTCAGGCAGCGGGTAAAAATCAGTTTGGTCACTGTGTGGTCGAGCTTCAGCCATTAAAAAAGGGAGGGGGTTACCTCTTCGAGTCTCGTTTACCTCAAGGTCTTCTGCCTAAAGAGTTTGTCGCTGCTATCGACAAGGGAATTCAAGAAGCTATGCTGGGGGGAATTCAAGTAGGATATCCGGCGACCGATATTAAGGCGATTTTGCTAGATAGTGCGTTCAGTGAATCAGAATCAACAGAAGTTGGATATAAAATCGCCGCATCGATCGCATTTAGAGATGCGGCGAAAAGTGGTGGGCCGCTCATCTTAGAGCCCGTGATGTCTTGTGAGGTGGCATGCCCCGATGAGTATATGGGAAGCGTGATTGCCGACTTAAATGCACGGCGAGGGAAGATTCTGAGTCTGGGATCTAGGCAGGGGGTTCAGGTGATTAAGGCGGAGGTGCCGCTCTCAACAATGTTTGGGTATTCTACCGCGTTGCGATCCTCTTCTCAGGGGCGCGCAACATTCTCGATGGAATTTGCTAGTTACGAGCCTGTTTCGGCTCAGATTGCTGAAGAGATTAAGATCCGTGCCGGAGTAATTCTGCGATGATGATTAAATTAGGTATTGTGTTTACGGCAGCTGGACTGTATATGCGCTAGAACTCGGCGTATAAGCTTGGGAAAGATTGCTCAGTACAGTCCGCTCTCTTTATCGTGAAGCGGTCCTTTCACAGGGTTCTGAGGTAACTTCCCGAACTTGGTCGAGTGAAAGTAGTTCCAGACTAACTATTGGAATTACTTAGTTAATATTAACTTTTTTGGATGTGAAAATGGCAATCGAACACAAGATTAGAATTAAGCTAAAGGCATTTGATCACCGGGTTCTCGATCAATCTGTATGGGAAATCGTGAATACAGCGAAGAGAACTGGAGCTACGGTTCGTGGCCCAATTCCCCTGCCTACAGTTATTAATAAGTATTGCGTTCTCCGTTCACCACATATAGATAAGAAGTCCCGCGAACAGTTCGAAATTCGGACTCATAAGCGGCTTCTTGATATTCTCGAGCCTACACAACAGACCGTTGATTCACTGATGAAGTTGGATCTTTCTGCTGGTGTGGATGTTGAGATTAAGTCCTAAGCTCCTTTCGGGAGTGCGGGCAAAGTAGGTGCAGGTTCACTGTGCTTGCTGTCAGGGATGTGTTCGATACTGTTTACTGCATTCGCAAGAGTCCCAGTAAGAAAGTCGAAGCATCTAACGACTCAGCCATGAAGGCATCCGGCGGCCTGTCGGACTAAGTGAGAAGATCGGTTAAGGGCGGTTTCCGTCTCGATTTTTGAAATTAGTTACTGAATTAACAGGTGGCTTCCCGGTGATGCTGTGCGGTGGGTTCGTCAGACAAAAAAAGGTAATTCGATTTACCTCTTCTAGGGAACGTGTCGCGGTAATTATCCCGCGCCGGGCCTAAGCCAGTTCAGTAGACGGTCCGATTTATATTTCTTCGGGTTCGGTGCTGAGAGGGTAGCAAAGTGGGAGCTTTGCTTTCTAGATTCCTTGAATGGAATTGACGGAAGGACATGAGAGAATGGAACAACATCAGGCGGGATCGGCGGAAGCTAAAACCCCGGGTGCTCAAATTGGAAATACGGCTCGCGCTATGGCAACTTTGCCAAATGTTCGCGGTGGCGTACTTGGTGTAAAGGCTGGGATGACCCAGGTTTACAGTGAGAATGGCGACGCGGTTGCTGTGACTGTTATTGATTTGAAGCCCACAATTGTTACTCAGGTGAAGACCAAAGAAAAGAACGGATACCAGGCTGTTCAGGTTGGCTTCCTTGAAAAGAAGGCGAAGGCAGCGAATCTTCCTGAGCAAGGACATAGTAAGGCCTCTGGCTCTACTGGGTTCTATCATTACCAGGAGTTCCGTCTCGCTAACGAAGATAATATTGACAGTATGACTGTTGGTCAGATTTTGTCTGCTGAGTTTTTAAAGCCCGGTGACTATGTTGATCTGACGGCGGTAAGTAAGGGTAAGGGATTTCAGGGCGTTATGAAGCGGCATAATTTTGCTGGCGGCATGAAGTCTCATGGAGCTTCGCTTGTTCACCGTTCGCTCGGTTCGATTGGTAACCGTGCTGATCCTGGTCGCGTTTTCCCTGGAAAGAAGATGGCTGGTCAGATGGGGAACGTGCAGGTAACTGTTCAAAACGTACGTGTAGTTGGCGTTGACGTTGAGAATCAGCTTCTTTTGGTGCATGGAAGTGTGCCTGGGCCGCGAAGTGGAATTGTGACAGTTCGCAAGGCTCTTAAGTTTTCAAAGAAGGTGAAGTGAGAGATGCCTACTTTAGATTTATTTAGTCAGGAAAAGAAGAAGGTTGGATCGATTGACCTTCGGGATGATGTTTTCGCTGTCGATGTGAATGTCGCTCTTGTGCATCAGGTTTTAAAAGCGCAGATGGCTGGACGTCGCCGTGGTACTGCAAAGACCAAGACCAAGGGCGAAGTTCGTGGTGGTGGTCGTAAGCCATTCAAGCAAAAGGGAACCGGAAATGCTCGTCAGGGCTCGACACGTTCTCCTTTGAATCCAGGTGGCGGTCAAAGCTTTGGTCCAGTGCCTCGTTCTTATGAACAAGCTACTCCTAAGGAAATGATTCGCGGAGCTCTTCGTTCGGCGCTGAGTGACCGGGTGAAGGCCGGGCATCTTCTCATTGTTGACGAATTCAAGTTAGCTGAGATCAAAACTCAATTACTGAATGGTCTTCTTAAAGAGAAGTTTCAGCTCGATCAAGTGTTGATCGTAGACGATGCGAATAGGAATCTTGAGCTCTCGGGCCGCAACATTCCTAAGATTAAGGTTCTTCGTACTGAAGGACTCAATGTGTATGACATCATCCGGTATGACTGGATGGTAATGACCAAGCGTGCGGCACAAGCGGTTGAATCTCGCTTGGCGACGAGCTAAGGTGCTGAACAATGCGTAGCATTTATGAAGTGATCCGTAGACCGATCATCAGTGAAAAAAGTACTGCTCTTGCTGAATTGGGTAACCGTTATGTGTTCGAAGTTTCCGGGCAAGCTAATAAGCAGGAAATTCGTGAAGCGGTCCAAAGACTTTTCAATGTAAAAGTCACGCAAGTGCGCACTATGGTGATGCACGGTAAAACTAAGCGTGTTGGACGTTTTGAGACCAAGCGCTCCAATTGGAAGAAAGCGATTGTAACCCTGAACGAAGGGCAAAAAATCGAGTTCTTTCAACCGAAGTGAGATGAATCATGGCAACAAAATCATTCAAACCAATTACTCCTTCTCTCCGTTACAAGACAGTTGCTGATTTCTCGGTTTTGACTCCTAAGAAGGATCAGCCGAGTCGGCCACGTAAATTGACTGTTGGAGCTGTGAAGACCGGCGGTCGCAATGCATACGGCC
>CANJNU010000206.1 GCA_947475645.1 Bacteriovoracaceae bacterium
CTGAAAGCCTCGGCCGCCTGGATCACGCCAGGGGTCGATAAACGTAAGAATGCGCTGTCTGCGGTAATCAGAACCCAGTGCAAGCGCTAATCCCGCAAGGGTAGCCAAGACCAACGCGCTGAACAAGTAACGTTTAGGTACGCCCGCGATAAACATTAAAAAGAAGATCACACAGGTAATGATTACCGTGGTGCCGAAGTCGGGCTGGAGGAGTAAAAGAAGAAAAGCGGGCAACGGAACAATGAAGTTTCCCAATACTCCCGCTGCCAAATTGTCGAGGCGGTCCCGCTTCAGATCGAGTTGCCGCGCAATAAAAAAGACGATTGCAAACTTTGCGAACTCTCCCGGCTGAAACGTCAGGGGCCCCAATTTAAGCCAGCGTTGTGCTCCTAAAACTCGTGTTCCCATGCCCGGCACAAACACGAGACCCAGCATAACGATTGCAATAATTAATACGGGGTAGGCCCACTTCTTCCAATAGCGGTAATCCAAGCGACATGCTGCCACCAGAGCCACTCCGCCCATCATTGCGTATACGATTTGCTTTTTAATAAAAGTAAAACCGTCGCCCGTCTTCTCTTGGGCGTAGATAAAGGACGAACTGTAAACCATCAATAAACCAAAACAAACAAGCGTAATGACGGTCAGCAGAAGTGGCACATCGACCCCGTTGGCGGGAAGTGGCCAGTCACAACTCGCAGCGGGGCGAGAGAGCTGTTCAGATGCTCCTGAAAATCGCAGCGCACTCCACTTTTTAAATCGCTCCCATCCTTGAGCTACTGAAGTCATCCTCGACTCGCTTCCTCGGTGAATTAAAGCTGAGAGACCAGTTTCTTAAAGTAGTCGCCACGCTCTTCATAGTTTCGAAACATATCAAAACTGGAACACCCTGGAGACAGAAGAATAATGTCGGTTTGCCTAGATTTCTGGAATGCCAACAACACGGCTTCCTCGAAAGTTCCTACCAAGAAGGTCTCGGTATAGTCTCCAATGGCCCGATTAATTTTCTCTTTCGCTTCGCCCAGTAGAATCAAGATCTTTACTCGCGCCCGAACCAAATCCTGAAGCGGAGTAAAGTCCATATTCTTATCTTTGCCACCTGCGATGAGAATCAAGCTGTGAGCAATAGGAAAAGAACATAACGAGCGCTTTACGCTCATTACATTCGTTCCCTTCGAGTCATTAAAGAAGAACACGCCGTCCTTCTTGCGTACAAACTCCAACCGATGGGGAACGCCGCGGAAAGTATTGATGACTTGTTGAATGGCCTTTTCACTCACGCCCATGAGTCGCGCGCCTAAAATCGCAGCTAAAAGATTCTCCTTGTTATGGTCTCCGTAAAGTTTAAACAAGGTCAGGTCGTAGGACTCTTCGCGACCTGTAAGCTTCACCATCACTTGTTTCGTGGGCTGATTATAATAGGCACCACAAAATTTTTCAGCAAACTCGCCTCCGACTTTGATCGGATTCTTCCTGGTGAACCAGATGAGCTTACCCGGATTTTCTTGGGCAAAACTGGAGACAACGGGATCGTCGTGATTTAAAATGACGTAACTATTTCGATCGCATGATTTTAACAGTCGCTTTTTTGCCGCGATGTACGCGTCCATAGTTAAATAACGATCGAGATGATCTTCTTCCAAATTCGTGAAGATCGCTACAGCCGGCACCATTTTATCCTGGAGCTCGAGCTGAAAACTAGAGAGCTCGGCGATAACGTGGCCTCCATGAGGGCCTTCCATTACATAATCCAAAAGGGGTTTGCCGACATTACCGCCGACGAACACAGGTTTTTGGTCGGCCTTGAACATCTCACCCATCAGAATGCTAGTTGTGGTTTTTCCATTCGTTCCGGTAATGGCAATCAGCGGTTCCTGAATCGCCTGCGCCGCGAGCTCAATTTCCGAAACGATCGGCACATTGGCTTCACGCGCAAAGTCGAGCTGCTTTAAGCTCAAGGGAACGCCCGGACTCAACACAATGAGTTCGGAGGTTTGGAAGGACTTTTCGTGGTGCTTGCCCAGTTCATACTCAATCTTGAGATCCTCACAGGCACGGATCGACTCGAGGAGCTCATTGCGTTGCCGAGTGTCGGTTACCATTACCTTGGCGCCCTGCTTGGACAGGTACTTGGCAGCAGCCACCCCTGATATCCCAAATCCGACCACCAGAACTCTTTTTCCTTTGAACTTACTCATTCACAATCCCCAATTCATTCGATCTACCCAGAATTATCTGAGCTTCAAAGTCGACAACGTCACTAAGGCCAACAACACCGAAATAATCCAAAACCGAACAATGACTTTGGGTTCTGGCCAACCCTTGAGCTCAAAATGATGATGAATGGGCGCCATTCTGAAGACGCGCTTTCCTGTCATTTTGAACGAAGCCACTTGAGCCATGACCGACAATGCTTCAATTACGAAAATTCCGCCGCAAAGTGCAAGCAAGAACTCATTCTTAGTAATGACAGCGACGACTGCCAAGGCTGCGCCCAGAGACAAAGAGCCCACATCTCCCATGAATACTTGCGCTGGATAGGTGTTAAACCAAAGAAATCCAAGGCAGGCCGCCGCCAATGAGCCACAGAAAATGGAGAGCTCGCCCGCCCCTGGAACGAACGGAATCTGTAAGTACTCGGAAATTCTATGATTTCCGGCACAATAGGCCAAGATCAAAAATGTTGAGGCCGTAGTAATCGTAGGACCCACTGCTAGACCATCGAGTCCGTCAGTAAGATTCACCGCATTAGATGATCCAACAATTACAAATGTGGTGAAAAGAATAAAAAGAGGCCCCAGCGCAATCGACCACTCTTTAAAGAAGGGGAAGCGAAGATCGGAAGAGGTGAGTCCAAAATAATAAATCACCGTTGTGGCGATGAGTGCGACACCCACTTGCCCCGCAAGCTTCTCTTTTCCTGAAAGTCCCTTGGGGTTCTTCTGAACTACCTTGCGGTAGTCGTCAATGTAGCCAATTACTCCGAAAAGGAGCGTGGTGATGATCGCTACCCAAATGTGCGGATTATTGAGATCGGCCCAAAGAAGCGTGGGAAAGGTGATTCCGATCAGAATCAATCCGCCACCCATGGTGGGGGTTCCCTTCTTTGAGAGATGACTTTGTGGGCCGTCATCACGAATCGATTGTCCCATCTGCTTCTTCTGAAGGAATCGAATAAAAGCCGGACCGATTAACATACACAGCAATACGCTTGTAATTGTGGCTCCGAACGTTCTGAACGTAATGTATTTGAAGACATTCAGGAACGAATAGCGGGTATGAAGTGGATAGAGCAGATGGTAGAGCATTTTGGGATGCTACTTTTTTCTAAAAAGCCATGTCAACGGCTTTTCAATGACTTATACAGCTCTTGAACAACAAGTCGATCATCGAAGGCCACCTTTATGACTCCATCCGGAGACGAAGGATCAGGAAGAAGCTGATATTCTTCGTGTCCTTTCCCGGCGATTAATACAACATCTCCTGTA
>CANJNU010000207.1 GCA_947475645.1 Bacteriovoracaceae bacterium
CAACATTTTTGCGCGGTGAACACGCTCAGCATGCTCTCGCTGAAGTTCCGTGTTTCTCATCGCCCGGCGAATCGCCGCCTTACTCGTCAACTTCATCCCCTTCGGGAGTTTCGGCGGGCTTTTTTGGGTGGGCTCACTCATCGTTCTAGTTTACCCAGAAAGTCGACTGAGTGAGGGAAAAAAAACACGGTCAAAATACTGGCCAAAGTTAGGCCATTGCGTAGGGATCAACGTCTACGCCGAGCGACCATTTCTCGCGATGCGCCAACTCTTTGGCCATTCGCAATGCGCGGTGCAAGTGCTGAATTTCTGGGCTCTTCACTAAAATATCCCAGCGAAATATTCCCTTTGCCCGCTCTAAGAACGCCTCGCTCGGACCCAGTACATCAATCAAACCGGCCGTCTGAAGCTCCGTCAAACGCTGAGCAACCGAACTAGCTCGATTTTTTGCCTCGGCAAAATCGGCACTCTCCAAACGAAGACGAAGAATTCTTCCAAAAGGCGGATAATTAAGAACCTTCCTCAGCTCCCGCTCACTCTCAATAAAGGTTTCCTCGGACAACTCGCCCCGAAGCACAGAGAGAACTGCGTGATCGGGATCAAAGGTCTGAACCAATACCTTTCCGGGCCTTTCACCTCGCCCGGCCCGACCCGCTACTTGTTTTAAAATTTGATAGGCGCGCTCAGTAGCCCGAAAATCGGGCCAACGAAATAGCGCGTCAGCAAGAATCACCACCACCAAAGTCACCCCTGGAAAGTCGTGCCCCTTCACCAGCATCTGGGTACCCATAAGAATATTGGCCTTTTGCTCACGAAAGTCCTGCAAGACTTTTTCAAGGCGAGTTTGACTCGTCACTTGATCCCGATCGAGGCGAAGAGGAATCGCCTCGGGCACAATTTTTGGAAGATCCTCTTCGAGGCTCTCTATTCCGGCCCCCATCGGACTGAGCTTGTCTCCGCGGCATTTCTCGCAAACGTCAGGAATAGGCTCTTGATGAGCGCAAACATGACAAACAAGAAGGCGTCTCTTTTTGTGAACTGTCAGTGAGATCGAGCAGTTTGGACAACCCACAACTTCGCCGCAATCCTCGCATAAAAGAAAAGCTGCGTAACCTCGCCGATTCAAGAAGATCATCACCTGGCCGCCAGACTGTATCGCCGCTCGAATTGCTTCTACCGTCTTTTCGGCTAAAACCGCCTGAATTCCTTCAACTTTGGGTTCCTCTCCTAAGTCCACCAACTCAATCGTAGGCATTCCGCCCGTTGCAATTCGTTTGGGAAGATGTGCGATCGAATACTTTCCTTCTAATACTCGCTCGCGGGTTTCGAGACTCGGCGTTGCCGAACCTAACACAACAAAGGCCCCCGTTAATCGAGAGCGCACCACCGAGAGGTCGCGTGCATGATACCGAACACGATCTTCTTGTTTGTAGGTGGGATCGTGCTCCTCGTCGATCACAATCAGTCCGAGATCAGGAACCGGAGCGAACACCGCAGACCGCGCCCCCACCACGACTCGTAGCTCACCTCGCTGAAGCGCCGCCAACTCGTCGCGGCGTTTTCCGTCGGCAACCGCCGAATGCCACAGCCCCACTGCTTCTCCTAAACTTTCTTCAAATCTGCGGTGAAGTTGCGAAGAAAGTGCAATCTCTGGAACCAAGATCAACACGCCTTTTCCGTCGGCTAAACTTCGCCTGGCCAATTCTAAGTAAAGTTCGGTTTTTCCACTTCCGGTTACACCATGAAGCAGGGCCACCTTCGCCTTACCCGGTCTGAGTTCAGTACGCAGGGACTCGAGCTGATCAAACGCTACCCGTTGGTCTAGAGTAAGCTCGTGTGGTTTTACAATTGGCTCGGTTCTTTGTTTCAAGGGCCGAGGATTCTTCCTTGCGTTTCGCAAACCGAGCGCGGCGGGAGGAAGCGCACAATGAAGAACCTCTCCCAACGGCATTCCATAATAGTCGCTCGTCCATCGGCACAGTGCCAGAAGCTCAGAAGTAAAAACCGGCTCCCCCGAGTTCCCCACTTCAATCACCGATTTCATTTTCTCCAACGACACCTGGGCCGGAAGATCGGCCTCACTCAGTGCTTGCCGAACAGGCTCGACCACGAAAGCATGAAGCTGATTTCGTCCAAACGGAACTTTTACCCATGAACCCACCTGAACCGTCGGGGCCAACTCGGCAGAAATTCGATACGTAAAAAGCCCATCTACGGGACGTGGCACGGCAACCGACACCAAATTCAGGGGAAAATCATTCATTCGGTACTCGCCATTACCGCAGCACTTCGAAATACGTCTGAATGAGCTTTTTGATTTCGGGCGAGGCCCCCTGGCCTAATTCAGTATAACCTGTGTGTAAAATTCCCTTAAACTCAGCAGAATCGGCAGAAAAGGCCACATCCTGAACTTCGTCTTTCAAAATACTGGTTCCACCTTTTTTTACAGTAATCTGAACGGGAATGGAAAGATCCTTAAAGGACTTATGCCCTTCAAAGGTTAACTCATACAGCTCTTCAGTCTCGCCGGGTGTAACTAGAAAGAGAGGCAGAAAAGTATCCTTCTCGATCCAGAGCTGCGGAACTTTGCGGGTCCGATCTTTTGCTCCGATCACCCAGGCAATATGCTCATTGAAGCGCTCCAGGCGACTCGTCTCGGCGGCCTGACGTTCGCTTTCATCGGTCATTTTTGAAAGCTCATCATCCGTCTTTACTTCAATGCCACGCGCTTTCAGCGCGAAGGCCAAATGTCGGCCGCTGGGCCAAAAAAGAATGGCGTAGCCGAGAGGCACTGTTTCTGGGCGACGCTCAATCGCGTATAGCTTTCTACCCGAATCATCTAAAGCGAAAGATCTGACAGTGCCGTTCTGAGGGTGAATCCAGGTTGCGGTGCGGAAATGCACTGCGCCCTCTTTTCCGTCCGACCACTCACTTACCAAAGAACGAACTCGAATACCCTTGGCGGCTGCATGTTTCGCTGCCATTTGTCTTACAATAAACTGAGAGGGTGGAATCGAAGCAAACCCCGTTACCGATAATACACTCAGCAGAACTGGAGCAATCTTCAGGAGTACCTTCATGACCGATTCCGAGCGCCTAAATACTTCGTCATTAGGCCATACACCGATTCAGCCAGCTCGGGGCGCTTCAGCGCATAAGCAAGCGTTGCGTCGATGAAGCCAAGGCGATCTCCGGTGTCATAGCGTGTGCCCTCGAACTGATAAGCCATAAGCGTTTCGCGATCCGCCAGCAACTGCAACGCATCGGTGAGTTGAATCTCTCCCCCGGCGCCGGGCTTCACTTCACGAATGCATTGAAAAATGGTGGGGCTAAGAATATAGCGGCCGGGAATTGCCATTCTTGAAGGAACCTGGCCGATTGCTGGCTTTTCTACCAATTGATTCACCTTGAAGGTTCTCGGGTCGACCGGAATGCCCGACACGATGCCGAACTTGCTTACATCCTGCTCGGCAACTTCCA
>CANJNU010000208.1 GCA_947475645.1 Bacteriovoracaceae bacterium
TCGATTGGCGCTTCAGCGCCTGAGGCGCGCACATCTTGAGGTTATTCTAGGAGCCACTCACCTCTTCGAAGAGCCGGGGGCACTTGAGCGCGTGAGCCAGCTTACGCGCGACCATCTGCATGAGATATTTCGAAAGTCAAAAGGGGTTTGGTCAGGAGGCAAGATTGCTTGAAGTTGTTTCGAGTGACCGAATAGGAGATGCCCTCTGGAGAGTGGTCCTATGAGGAAGGAAACCGGATGGAGTAGGTTGAAGTGGCTTCTTATTCTCAGTTTCTCGAGCTTACTCTTGGCGTATTTGATCTGGGGTCCAAAGCGGGTTTCCGTGGAAGCGTCTCAGGTTGTGGTAGGACGCCTCGAAGAGCGAATGATCACCGATGGTTTTTTAAGAGCGAAACATCGTTATACGCTCACTGCTCCCGCCGATGGAAATATGCAGCGAATGCCATTTAAGGTGGGGAGCACTCTGAAAAGGGGGCAAGTGATTTCACGGCTAAACTCGAATAGTGAAGTGGAGCTCATTCGATCCCCGATGACGGGAGTGGTGTCGAAAGTTTATCGTGAAAATGCCGGTCCCATTCGTCGAGGTGTGCCGATGATTGAGATTGTGGATCCCGGTCAGATCGAGGTGGTAACTACTCCGCTGACCTCCGAAGCAATGCGAATTCCAATCGGAGCTTGCGTGAGAACTGCTAGCCTAGAGAATCAGGGAGGCTGCTCGGGGCGGGTGTCCCGGGTAGGTAAGGCAGAGCATGTTAAGGTTTCGGCTTTGGGTGTGAATGAAAAGCGAACCGAAGTGATCATTACACTTACACCTACACCCACACTTGATCGAATGCTGGACCGGAAAGTAAGTCAATTTGGGAATCAGTTTCATGTTGATCTAGATATTCTAATTTCAGAAGCCGATCGCGTTCTGAAAATTCCGGTTGGAGCATTAGTTCGATCGAGCGATGGCTGGGCGGTTTATAAGATCGAAGAAGATCATGCAAAACTTGCAAGGATTCAGATCGCTCAGCGTAGCGCGAGCGAGGTTTCGGTTACGGGCGGGTTGAAAGATCGAGATTGGGTGGTGATTTTTCCGGGAGACTCGCTCAGGGAAGGCGCGCGCCTCAGGGTGAATGCGCGTAGTCCTAAATGAAATAAAGTTTTCCAGTGGATTTCTCACGGATTTGTACTTCGTATATCCTAATCAATTTTAATCGCACTATTAGGTAAAAAATACGAACTTTCAATTCAAGGAGGGGCTTGAATATAATATTATTTTAGTATAATATTATATTAAGGTAAATTTATGACCATTTCGGATCAATCTCTATCAAAAACCCTTCTTAAGCAGTGCGATACTGTGAGTCAGTTATTGAAGTCGCTGTCGCATCCTGTTCGATTGAAGATTTTGTGTCAACTGATCGAGCGCGAACGAACAGTAAACGAACTGACCGAGTTTTGTGAAATATCTCAGTCGGCTATGTCGCAGTTTCTTGGACGAATGAAGCAAGAAGGGGTGGTGGATTCGCGGAGGGAACAGAATTTTATGTACTACCGTGTTAATGATCCAAGTTTGGTTAAGTTATTACGTGCGATTAAAGAGATTTATTGTTGAAGATGGATCTAAATACTAGAAAAGGCGGAATCATGAAAAAGAATATTCATTCAGTGGAACGTGCAGTAAGGATTTCAGTGGGCCTGATTCTAGTGAGTCTGGCATTTTTTGGACCGGCGAATCTTTGGTTCTTGTTGGGTTTGGTTCCTGTTGTCACAGGTCTTTTGGGTTGGTGTCCCCCCTATGCCCTTTTAGGAATTAGCACTTGTAGTAAAGAACCAGTGGTTGAATAAGTGAATATGCAAACCATCCAACCCTATGCATTACCCATTCTCGTTATCGGGTTTATGTCGTGGCGGGTGATTCGGTTTCGTATCGTTCGGAAAAAGCTACCTGAGTTTCTGAAGCAGGGTGCTGTCATTGTTGACGTCAGAAGTCCGAATGAATTTTCATCGGGAGCGACTCCGGGCAGTCTAAATTTACCTTTGAATGAGTTAGATCGAATTTTGACGCAAAAGAAAGTGAGTCTAGATCCAAGTCGACCAGTAATCGTTTGCTGCGCGTCGGGTACTCGAAGTGGAATGGCTATGGGTATCTTCAAGAAGCATGGATTTGATCGCGTTATGAATGCGGGTCCCTGGCAAAATACCTTACCCCACTAGAAAACATGCGGCCGCGATAAGTGTAGGTATAAGGGCTGCCTTAAATAGCTCCAGCGCGCTGATTCCTTCCTTTCCAAACGCCGAGTTAAGAATGCCGTATCCTGCCGGGTTCGGTGCATTTGCTATTACCGTGAGGCCTCCGCCTGTCACAGCACCAGCAACTAAGGCGTATCGTGATGCCTCGGTGAGGGCTGGAACCTGAGATCCCAGATAAGTGAGTGCAGCATTGTCTGTTACTGCCGTGAGAGCCACGCTGCCCATAAAAAGTGTCAGAGAGTTGAGTTGAGCAAGGAGTGGCTCGAGCCACCATTTTTGTGGCGTTCCGAGAAGTACGAGTCCACCCAAGAAGAAAGCGACTAGAAATCCTTCACGAAGTTTAAGCTCGTCTTGGTATTTTGCAGTGATTGAGATCATGCCTAGAAAGAAAAGAAATAAGCCGATAACGACTGAACTGTGATGGGATGATGCGACTACCCCTGCCAGAAAAATACAGTGGAGGAAGTAGAGCCATGCCGGAATAGAGTGGGCTGCCTCGATACTTTTCGAGGAGGTAAGCTTAAATTCTAATGTACTGAGTTCGTCTTTGAATCGAAGTGATATGGCGACAGTGCTGAGTATGCACGCTAGGGCTGCGCGCCAGCCGAAGTGGCTTAGCATCCATTGAAGGTCCCAATTCCACTTTTTGGCCACCATGAGAATCGGAGTTGCAGCGTAGGGGGTTAGGGTGCCTCCGATCGAAACATTGACGAAGAGCAGTCCTAAAGTTGCGTATTTCAGCTCTTCTGAAAGAGTCGACTTAAATAATCTTTCAGACAGAATAAGCGCAGTTACGGTCATTGCAGCGGGTTCTGTAATGATACTCCCGAAGAGGGGGCCAAGAATTAAGCAACTGAGAAAAAACGAGATTGAGCGTTGAAAAGGAAGAATGTTGGATGCGCGATCGATTAGGAACTCGACTATTGTTAAGATTGGGCGAGTTGAGCAAATGACTAGAATTACAAAAACAAAGATTGGTTCATTGAAGTTCTGTTGTTCTAAAAAAGTGATGGCCTGTTCTGGAGATTGATAAATCGAAAGAAAGACCAGGAATACACCAGCCCAGAGCCCAAATACAACTTCGACTTCGCCCAAAAGATGAAGTAGATTTTCACCCGCAGACCCCTCTGGAAGTTGAAGGGCCCAATGCTGAAACCGCTTGACGAAGAGCGTATGAAGCAGTGCTGTGGTGAAGCATAGGGTGGCCACGATTTCGAGCAGAGTGGGCTGGATGATCATCA
>CANJNU010000209.1 GCA_947475645.1 Bacteriovoracaceae bacterium
CCTTTGCAAGCACATCTCGATGCCAAGGCCAGCGTCCGATTCGATCGATCGAATCGTCATCGACTTCAACGATCACAATCTTATTTTTGGGTGCTACATCACTCCTGAAAGTAAAGCGTGAGTCCGAGACAAAAGTAGTGATTCGCTGCAGGGAGGGATAAACCCGCTCTTGAAGGAAGGGGCTCTTGATCTGACCTTGCAACCCCTGGTCGACAATCCAGTAGGCTGTAGTAAACAAAACGATCAAAGGAAGCTGAAACCACCAAAACCGGTTTTTCATCCACTGTCTCCGTCAATAAATTGTTCAAATCGGAGTTAAACTCCGACAAGTGCGTATCGACAAATCCATGTGGGAACTGTATAGGGATGACCATTCACTTAAAACGTCCCGACAGACCTGGCGTCAAAGAAAAGGCAAAATCTATGAAAAAGCAAAAAGTTGCATCCAAAGCGAAGGCAAAAGCCCCTAAAAAAGCTCTAGTTAAGGCTCCAAAGAGCTCGAAACCTGAGTGCGTAATCATGTTCGCATTCGAAGATTTCGATCATCCTGAAGTGGGTAACGTAGAAGTCACGAAGATTAACCGTGTAGTGAAGGCTCTCGTTGAGCATTCCTTGGCCAAGAAGCTTCCTCTTCAAATTACTGTCGAACCTACTTTGAAGTTGCTCGATGAAGTACCTGAAGCCATGGAAAAGGCAAAGTCTAAGGCAAAGTCTAAGGCCAAAAGCAAGAAGCGCGCGAAATAGTCGCAGACTCGCTAACATTCAAAAAAAGAGTAGTCCCGCATGGGGCTACTCTTTTTTTTTGAGAGATATTTAATCTCACGTTGATTCCAGATAACTCGAACTTGCCTTGTTCATTTCTGTCTGTTACTGCGCGATATGATTAAAAACGCAATATTTATAGCTCTTTTTGTATTTCTAATGAACCCACTTGCGCGCGCCGATCAACTCGAATGTGCTGCCGATGAGACGAAAGTGGCCATGACCGCTGAATTGCAAATTGGATGGTTTGCATTCGCGAAGCTCATTCCATCGGCTCCGCTTGAAGTGTGCGCAAAACCCTATCAAAGCTCGAGCATTAAATTAAACATGAGCAGCGCCTCTCAGGCGCACTTGATCCGAATTCAATTTACACTTCATCCTATTCAAAACTCTCAAAATTACTTCATCTCAGCGATCCGTGCTGAGTCGCTCGACGGTGAAACATTCGAGGAATCTGATTCGGGCCACGGGATGGTGGGGGGAAATCAACCCGTTTCGATCGAACTCGGCGCTTGGCACTTCTTTCAACGCCAGAACATGAGAATTACGTTCTCGATTTGATTCGAGAATCTCTAGAAATATTCAAAAGGGCTGAGACGTTATTGCCGTTTCAGCCTTTTTTATTTCCCCGATGAGAGGGGCCTCGCCTCAATGCAATCTGCGAGAATAATATGGTTGGCGCGATAGGGATTGAACCTACGACCCCTACCGTGTCAAGGTAGTGCTCTCCCACTGAGCTACGCGCCAACAAACGTCTTATTCGACGATTAAGGCTATAGCGCTAACCCCTTGCTTCAGTCAAGGGGAAGTGTTTGCGGAAAGCGGCGATCAATTGCTCTCCCATTCGATCAAATTCAGCCTGCTGGTACTGCTTAGGCACGTCGCTTAATAGATAGCTAATAGGAGCATCTAACCCACACGGACGAACCCCTAAGAAGCTCGTAGCGGTCTTCAATCCGTTCAGAGCGAGCCCGTGAAATAGATACCCTTGGTCGATATGAATACCCACCGAGCCCACCTTTCCGCTTCGCGTCCATACTCCCGTTTCACAACCGCTACGGATATGCGAAGTTAAATCATAATTGAGGCTCACCTCAAGAGCAGTGGTCAATAACCCGTCCACGGCTTTACGAACACCCCGAGTATCGCCAGTTAAGCGTTCGAGGCGCTCTACCGGAAAGAGTACCCATTGCCCTGGCCCATGGTAAGTGGCCAACCCCCCGCGATCGGTCGTCACCAATTGAATGCCCATTTCAGCCAAACGCTCGTTCGGCCACGGAACTTCCACCCCTCGGTTGGCACGCTTCCCTAGTGTAATCACGGGGGAAAGTTCGTTCAGGAGAAGAATGCCTGGCCCCTGAGACGCTGCAATCGTGCGCTGCAAAGAGTCAAGTTGGGGATAATCCCAGGGCTGATTGCGCGAATGTTTACGAACCTGAACTTCCATCGAGCTACTCATACCGCTTAGTAAAGCTGAACGGAATCCCCTTCTTGAAAATTACCGCCCGTATGAATCTCTGCGACTGCACCGTCGGAACCAATAAAGTCGATCACCTCGAGCGTACCCTTC
Organism: Bacteriovoracaceae bacterium; assembly: GCA_947475645.1. Taxonomy (GTDB): domain Bacteria; phylum Bdellovibrionota; class UBA1018; order UBA1018; family UBA1018; genus CANJNU01. The sequence goes on from CANJNU010000209.1 coordinate 2,333, forward strand.
AGCTGTCCCTGCGTACGCCCCAAGTATGCGCTATTCGTGGGGTCATAAATATCGTCGCCAGGCCCCATCACGCGAAGAATATCGCCCCCAATTAAACCCGATGCTCTTCCTGAATTAATATACACTTTCGAACCAGCCACTTTAGCGACGCGACCTTCCCAGGCAAGCTTCTCGACCGCACGAACCACTTCAGGCACCAATTGAGCTACCGCATTGCGACTCGCACTCTTAACAAGCTCGGCTCTATAATCAGCACTCTCAGTCGCTTTGGCATCGAAGGTAACTACAGCATTCACTGCGGCATCACCTGACTTAGCTCCTGCGAAAATTTCTTTTCCACCACTCACATCAAAAAGTTTCATTTCTACGTCTACCGCAGCGAGCGATTGCTTCTGTCGGAAGATCCCTACTTCATCTCCCCGCTGGCGAAACACAACTTTACTGATCCGACCAATACCCAAAACCGCAACACCGAGCTTACGCCCTTCACGAATCAGTTGAGAGACCTTCACTTTCTCTCCCTGCACGAAATCCTCTGTACCATGTTCGAGTTTTAAATCAGTGGGCAGGACCATTCGCTGAGTCAGGAACAAACCCCTCTTCAATTCATCAGCGGCAAATGCACCCAAATCTGTCATCGGCACGGGCGTATCGTTCCAAAAATTAAGAATCATCACCCGCTTACGGGGCTGCCCCATTTGTTCCACTCGCTGCGAGGCACCCTTAGGTCCACCGCGTGAATAATAACTGGGAGAAGTCTCTGCCTTGTAATTATCCCCGTCTGAACCACGCATTTGTCCTGGCCGCTGGCATCCAGCCAAAAAAGCTAAGAAAACCATACAACTCATCACACTGCTGAGATGTTTAAAATTCATGGAACACGAACCTCCATCGAAAGTCCCTTTGTAGAAAAAGACTCCATCTGCAGAACTTCATGAATCGCTTGGGTCACTGCCTCACTCTTCTCAGATCCCTTCAATTCGAGAATAATCTCTCCGGGCTTGAGGTATTTTTCTCTGAGACGACTTTGAGGAAGTTTAAGCTGAAGGGCCGCCTTGGCTTCAGAAAATGTAGCAGCGTCGCGGAAATTGCGAACAGTGACTTCAATGCCTGCGCGGGTGGCCACGGAACTCGCACGCGCTGAA
>CANJNU010000210.1 GCA_947475645.1 Bacteriovoracaceae bacterium
CCGCATCATGATTACCGATCACATAGGCAATTGAATGCCCGGGCGTGGCCGCAAAACGCCGTAGCGCCTGAAAGAATTCTGAGTGCCCCGAAACAATTTTCTCGACCGAGCGAACCACCGTGCGCTCAGTAAACATATGAGTATGAACACCAAAGGTGTCCATCTGAAGGAGATTAAGAATATCGCCGTTCAGAATAAGCTCCACTTCAGCATCTTGAAATTCACCCATTCGATGAAAATTCAGAAACTCGGAGAACTCCCGGTCGTAGATAAAATCTTCTAAGATGTTCTGTGTTCCATCTCGAAAATAACGTCCCTTACCTAGATGAAAATCACTTACCACCAGTTTATAACGGGGCTTACGAACCGCCATTAAAAATCACCTTTACGGCAGTTAAGCCGCGTCAGAATCAGTCGCTGTCACACCGGGCTTATCCAAAAACCCACCCGCTACCTTTACCATCTGAGCCGCACGATCCAAACGTTCTTGGAGCTGCTTCGATTTTTCTCTTTCCTTCGAGTACTGGCTTTGAAGCAAGTCCATATTGAATTCGAGCAAATCTACTTTTCTTTTTAACTCAATGATCTTTACTTCACGCGAGGAAAGAAGAATTTCCGAGTCTTTTTTAATGATTTCAATTCGATTGGCTAGCTCTTTTTCGTTCACCTGAATACGACGAATATCGTATCGAACTCGGTCTTTTAACGACTCCATATCGTCCGAAACTTTCTTCATCTCGGATTCCAAGAGCTTCGCCTTGTCGGATCGAGTTTTTAAAGTGAACTTAAGCTGCGCCACTTCGGACTGAAGCAACTTCACTGCTTCTTGATGCTTGTCATCTAGGCCAGAAAGCTGATCTTTTAACTGCTTTTCGCTATGTAAAAAATCATGATTTCGTCCTTTTTCCAATCGCGCTGTTTTTTCGAGCTCGGCCACCTGAGATCGAGCAGCCCTGAGTTGGCTCGAAAGGGCTGCAACATCTTGCTCTCGTAACAGTAGGTATTTCTTCAGTGTCTCTAAATCGGGAGCGTGAGCCGCCCCCCCCGGAACCACGGCATCTTCTAAGGGCTGCGCGAACGAGGCAGCGGGATTCCATGTTGCATTTTTATGCAGGTAAGGAAGCTCGTCCAGCACAGGAGAATCAAGGCCATCTGTTTCTGGTTCAATCAATGTTTCTGGTTCAATCGCCTCTTCTTGCAAAGTAAGGTCAATAGTCGGAAGAGATGAAAAGGTCTCTATCGCAGGCTGATCTTCGGTTAGTTCAATCGAAATCGAGGCTGCAGTGGGCACCTGACCTAAATCAAGATCGAGATCGAGACTCAAATGATCGGTATCCAATTGGATCGAACCCGTAAGCGAAGACTGTTGATGGGGAGACGCCACAAGCTGAGTGGATTCGACCTGAGAAGACTGGGGGCTAAACGACGGCGAGCTTCCAGTGTCAATTGCGGTAACTAGAACCTCAGAATCCAAGGGCCACTTCAGAAAAATGACGCCAGCTAATTTAGACTGAGCGTTAAAGTCGGCCTCCGACCAATCGTGCGAAATTACGATGAGCCGCGTAGATTGATCTTCTGGGAATATTGATCGTAAACTTCGAATCACCTCGACGCCCGAGCTATCATGAGACGTAGGCGTACTTTCACGATGAATTACAACTGCACTCAGCGCATGACGATGCAGCTCGGCCACCCAGCGGGCCTCTTCGGCCGTCTCTCCTCTGAGTACATGGTAACCACGCGCTTCTAGAGACGCGATCAGCGCATGACCTTCAGTTAAATGAGGGCAAAAAAGAACAATCTTCATCCAACTCCCTATCGGCAGTTTACGTGTGCAAGTTGACAGTGTTTTTTTTCAAAGTTACCGTTCAAACAACATGACTCCTCCAAAAAGCCCCAACACGATTACGTTACTCGTTTTTAAGGACCAACAAGCCTCAAGAACCTTTCAGATTCCACTTAAGTGGCTGAATCAAATGGGCTTTACTGTATTCCTTCTGGTCGGCACGACCCTCATTAGCGTGCTTTTTGGGGGGCGAATGCTTGCCCTGACCCTTCGCTCGGGGAACACTTCGGTCGAACACCTTGAAAAGCAGGTTCAACAGCTTAAATCCGACAAGGAGAGTCTCGAGGCAAGATTGACCACGGTGGTGCCAGTACCGACCGTCTCGTCATCGACCTGGATCACCGCTCCTTTTCTGCCAAAAACGACTACCTTTTTTACCCCCCCTTCTGAATCCCCCATTACATCGAGCCCCCCAAAATTTACGTGGGTAGGCAAGACTCTTAAGGTCGACTTCAATCTTCAATATGTAGCGAACGAAGGCGGGCCCCAACAGGGCCGCATTATTATTCTAGCTCGAGGGCCCTCGGCAATATTTGCTCACCCTTCAGATGCTCTCAATCTTCCTGGTCTCGACACCTTCATTACTCCGACCAAGGGCGAGTACTTCTCTGTGAGTCGCTTTCGCGAAGTGAACGTCGAGTTTCCCGTCAATAAAGCGGATAATCTGGTTTCCACTCTGGAAGTAATCATTTTGAACACCGATGGAAAAGTTTTGATCTACCAGACCTATCCCATCACAGTAGACGTAGTAAAACCGACCCTTCCCGTAAAACAAGTGGTTCCAGCAAAACCCCACAAAACTGAAAAGCCTGCAACATCTGAAATTATCGAACCCGGAGTCGATCAATAATATGGAAATTTTGAGCGAATCAGCCCTGACTTGGATTGACCCAAAAACTCGTATTGAAGGTCGAATTTTTTTCGATCAGGTCGCCCGCTTCCACGGTGCACTTCTGGGTGAAGCCCACGCAGCCCCCGGAAGCACCCTAATTCTTTGCGAAAGCGCTATCATTGAGGGAAACATTTTTGCGGATACCCTTTTAATTGATGGATATGTGCATGGAAACATTGAAGCCAAAACCCGCGTCGTCGTTTCACGCTCTGGTCGAGTTTTAGGAAACATTCAAAGCCCGTCGCTTCAACTCGATTTTGGAGCGTATTTCGAAGGAGAATGCAGAATGCTTCCTTCTGAGAACTCAACCTAAGGATTCCCCTATGACCCGAAACGCATCAGACCCTAGACTCACCGTCTTGGGAAGCGGAACTTCCACCGGTGTTCCGATGATTGGCTGCACGTGTTCCGTTTGCAGATCCTCGAATCCAAGAAACAAGCGCCTTCGTGCGTCAGTTTGGATCGAGTGGCAAGGAAAGAGCATTCTCGTCGACACTTCAACCGACTTTCGCCAACAAGCCCTTCGGGAACAAATTCCCAGAATCGACGCAGTTCTCTTTACTCATCCCCATGCCGACCACATTCACGGCATCGACGATTTAAGAGCCTATAATTTTAAACAGCAGGCGTCCATTCCCGCGTATGGACATGAATGGACTTGCTCGGAGCTGCGCGCAAAATTTCCTTACGTCTTTTCTGGAGCAATTTCAGAAGGGGGAGGACTGCCGCAGATC
>CANJNU010000211.1 GCA_947475645.1 Bacteriovoracaceae bacterium
CCAGACCGAGCTGTGGGGATCAGGCTGAAACGAGTAAGTAGAGCTTGCCTCGGTTGCATGAGCTACGCTCGCGGTGATGGCAAGGACCGTCAGAGCTAGGGCTGCATTGCGAAGGCGTAACAATACCATGGAGCGGACCCTGCCATACTGTACTATTTAAGTCAACTATTGTCTGGCCTGGTTTTCTCCTCGCTTAAGCCAAGGATATGATAAACTTTTTCTATGCTCAATCCCAGGACGATTCCCTTAGCCATTCCGCCCTCTCTGAGGGGGGGTAAAGCCGCCGGCCCGATGGCTCGGCCACAGTTCATGAGTTTTCAAAATCGAGTACAGAAAATTCCTCTGTTAATCGCGGCACTTCTTGCCGCAGTTCTTGCCGCTCTTATGGCGCGCGCGATCGCAACCCCAGAGCAGACTTGCTACTTAGGCTGCAGTGGATCTTCTGCTCACGAGCTCTCCACTCAGAAGTAGTGTTTAACGCGAATAAATTTTATTTTCCCATGGAAGGGAGAAGATTCAATGCGCTGTAAAAAATTCATAAATGAATTCTTTGCCTCTGTCTGTGTTCTTCTTTTGCTCGGATTCTCTACTTCGGCACAGGCCGCTCGCGACTGGAAGAAAATTTCGATTCCTGGTGCAGTTTGCGGTGATGGGCAACCGTATCATATTTTCTATAGCGCGGGCGATCCTCATCAGCTTGCGTTTGACTTAATGGGGGGCGGCGCTTGTTGGGATGCTCTGACTTGTTACGCTCTACCCGATACATTTGTGCATCCGATTCCATTCGTAGTCGAACCCAGCGGGTTTGTTTCAGATCGAAAAGAGGACTCGCCAGTGTATGCTGCGAGCTTAGTGTATTTTCCATACTGCACCGCCGACATTCATTTGGGTAAGCATGTCGCCCAATATGGTCCAGTTCGTGTACATCACGAAGGGAGTTTGAATTTCGAGAAAACGATTACTCACCTGCAGCAAGTGGGAGTTATAAAGTGGAACCAAGTTCGTCAGTTTGTATTGATGGGGTATTCAGCGGGTGCCCTCGGCGCGCTCGTACATTCTATGATGCTCGATCGACTCCTTCCTGAGACAGCAGATCGGGTTTTAATCGCCGATGCGCCAGGGCTTCATTATGGAAATGATTTTTCTAGAAAGTTTACGGCAGATCAGATCCGTGATTTTAACGAAGCCCTTTCGCCAGTCGGCGTCACTATCGACTCGGGAAATGGCAATCTGGCAAGTGCAGTGGTTAAGCTTTGCGAGCATCTTCCTCGTTGGAGGATTGGCGTTTTACAAGGAAGCCGCGATATTGTGATGTCATTGGGGTTTAGTAATATCTCACCGCAAGGCGAGGAAGAACTGATTTATGGGGCTCAGGGCTTGTACTCGTTAACGTCGGCTCCACGAGATAACTGTGCGATGTGGGCGCCTGTAACCTATCAGCACACTTTCCTCATGTCGAACTACTTAGCCTCGACCACATCAAGCGATGGCGTAAGTGCTATGGACTTTGTTTCGCGCCTGGTGAACGCAGGTCGCATTCGTTCGACCCCAAACGCCGGGCCTAATTCTCGCTAAAAAGAAATTAACCATGACAACGAACAGAGCAAATATAAATTTTTTGCAGGCCTTTCACTCAGTCGTAAGATCGGTATTAGAGCTGTCAGGCTTTGAGTGGGAGTTACGTCGAGCGGGTGACGCCCGAATGGGACTTTGGCGACGCAAACTCAAACCGGCTCAAATTACCGCGGGGCGGTTTGTACTTATTCCTGGTTTTGGAGATACAAGTGCGGCTTGGATGACGATTGTGAGCGCGCTGATTCCCCTCCTTTCGCGTGCAGGGTATTCTGAAATCGTCGTACTCGACTTTCCTGGGTACAGTGGCTTTCTTTCTGAAGAGAAGTTCTATCCTAGTGTCGATCTTCTCGTATCAGCCACTCAAGACGTTCTTGACTCGCTTGAGCCTCATACAATTCTAGGGCACTCTCTAGGCGGATGGCTAACGGCGCGATATGCCTCAGACTGTGGTAATGGTAGCCGTCCTAAAATTCAAAGAAAGTTCGGATATACGGGGCCCAAGAAGATTTTCCTCATCTCTCCAGCCGGAGGCTATCTTAACGAAAATATTCGTGGAAACGTTGAGGAAGTCTTTAAGAAAATGGTAAATGGCGAGGGGCTTAATGCCGTGCGGCCGCATCTGTTCAATCAAGAGCCGTTTTGGTTCAAGTTTCTCGCAAGAGATTTCAATCATTTTTCGTCGGAAGAGAATGTGAAACTGTTTGTTGAAAGTGTTACGCCTGAGTTTGGATCGGCCGATCACCTTCAGTTCATTCAGGCCAAATCTTGGTTAATTTGGGGTGATAAAGATACACTGACTCCCACCCAAAGCATGCCCTTATGGATGTCTCATCTTTCGAAGTCTCCAGGAGGCGTGCCTCAGGCAGTAGTACTGAAAAATGTGGGCCATAGTCCCCATATCGAGGCCATGCCAGCCACGTTGGCTTTGCTCGGGCAGTTTCTCTTTGAGAAATCACCTCATCCTCGTGGAGATCGCTGGTGGCGATCAGTAACGTCGTTCGAGCCCAATACTACTGAAATTTAACCCAGTGGTAGTTCTTCTTTCCCTTACGAAGCACAACATAGCGATCGGCAAGAAGGTGCAGAGGTTGAATGTTGAGTATTGCATCGGTGACTCGTTCGTTGTTTAGGTAAATTCCACCTGCTTGAACGTCCTTGCGAGCCTGACCCTTGGAGGGACAAAGCTGCGTCTCTACAAGTAGGTCTAAGAGTGCGAGCGCTGAAGTGTCCGCGAGTGAACTCATGGATTTAAGTGTAGATGGCGCACCCGAGAGCACATCCATTAAGGTGGTTTCGTCAAGCTCGCGAATACTTTCTCCGAAGAGCGCGTGGGTTGCTTTCTCGGCTTTTTTGAGTTCGACTTCGCCATGAACTAATCGCGTAAGTTCCTGAGCAAGGATGGTTTGTGCGGTTCGTTTTTCAGGGCTAATTTGAAGTGAAGCTTCAATTTCCCTAAGTTGATCATGTGAGAGGAATGTGAAGAACTTAAGATAAGTCATCACGTCGGCATCCGACGTCTGAATGAAAAACTGGTAGAATCGGTAGGGAGATGTCTTTTTTGGATCGAGCCAGATGGTACCCGATTCAGTTTTTCCAAACTTAGTGCCATCTGCCTTTGAAACCAGCGGATGGGTCAGTCCAAAAACCTCAGGGGCGTGGTCAGCGTCTAACCCAGCCGCTTGTGCAGCTTCGGGGTCCTTGGCAACGCGAATCCGTCGAATGAGTTCGATTCCCGCCGTAATGTTCCCCCATTGGTCCGACCCGCCAATCTGTAATTCACACTTTTGAGTTTCGTGAAGATGATGAAAGTCGTACGCCTGCAAGAGCATGTAAGAAAATTCGGTGTACGAAATACCGTGTTCACGGTCTTCTAAGCGTGCTCTCACAGAC
>CANJNU010000212.1 GCA_947475645.1 Bacteriovoracaceae bacterium
GCTTACGATGGTGTTTTGGTCGCTGAACGCTTACGCCACTTCGCGTGCGGGAAGGGTTTTTGATCCTTTTACGGCAAATGCAATACGCATGACTTTCGCACTGATCATGAGCGCCGCCCTGAGTCGCGCCTTTGCTCCACGTTCGGAGATTGGACTGCCGGTGAGAGTGATTCGAAAATCCCTCGGAATTATTGTGTTTGAGGCTTTCGGGGGATCGTTCTTGTTTATGTATGGGCTTTCGCATTCGCCCATGGCCGTGGGTTCTGCGCTTACATCGTTGGCTCCGGTAATCTCTGTGCCGGTGGCCCTTGCTCTAGGATTAGAGAGGTTCTCACTGAAGCGAACTGCCGGCGTTCTGGGTGTTGTGGCTGGCTTGGTTCTTCTTCTTGCGGCTTCGAATAGAATTTGAGGGGTGCCAAAGCGGCCCCTTGGTAGTACGATGCAGGCAGATGAGAAAAATTTATCTAGTTCCCAACTTGGTCACCACAGCGAACTTATTTTGTGGTTTTTATTCACTGATTTGCGCTGTAAATAATGAACCCGTTCAAGCGGCTTGGGCTATGGTTGCGGCTACCGTTTTCGATGCACTTGACGGACGGATTGCGCGCCTTGCAAAAGCGACCAGTGAATTTGGAGTTCAATACGATAGCCTTTCAGATCTCGTTTCTTTTGGCGTCGCTCCAGGGTTTCTTCTTTATTCTTGGGCTTTAAGAGACTTAGGTCGAGTGGGTTTTGTTGCATCATTCTTATTTTTGGTGTGCGGAGCATTGAGGCTAGCTCGCTTTAACGTTACGACTGAGATGCTTCCTAAAGGTGTTTTTCAAGGTCTTCCGATTCCAGGTGGGGCAGGATTGGTTTCAACCTTTGTGATTTTTTCGGAGTCGATGAAGTGGAATGTTGAAGGATTTCGTTTTTCACTTTTGATCGCCACTTTTCTGATTTCGGCGTTAATGATTAGCTCAATTCCTTTTCCGTCGTTTAAAGAGCTGAATTGGAGATCGAAAGGGAGCTTTGGACTTTTGATCATGGGAGTGCTTGCATTGGTATTAGTTGCGCTTCACCCGGATCTTATGCTCTTTGTGGTAATCAGTGGCTATGTGATCTCGTGCTTGATTTGGAATTCGGTCCGGGCACTGAGAAAAGGTTCTGCTCCGAAGGTGGCTTAATGCGCGTAAGTGTGGTTGGGGCAACAGGTGCTGTTGGGCAGCGGCTTTTAGAAATTCTAGAGGCAAGGGCCTTTCCCATTCGCAGTCTTCGTCTTTTTGCTTCAGACCGATCCGACGGGAAGTTCATTTCGTTTTCCGGTCGATCGATTCGTTGCGAAGTTTTGACGCCGGGGTGTTTCTTCGAGAGCGACCTGGTGTTTTTTGATGCCTCAGACGCCGTATCCGAAAAATGGGCACCCCAAGCGGCCGCAGCTGGCGCATGGGTTGTGGATAACTCGGCTGCATTTCGTCTCGATGTAGATATCCCTCTTATTGTTCCCGAGGTGAATGGGGGCATTCTGATTGAGCGCATTAAGCGCGGAGTATCTGCTCTCTCGCCGCGTGAGAGAATTATCGCGGGTCCGAACTGTTCTACGGTTCAATTGGTTGTAGCCCTCGCACCCCTGCGGGACCACTGGGGCCTACGGAGAGTAGTGGTTTCGACCTATCAAAGCACCAGTGGGGCCGGCTCGGCCGCGATGAGCGAGCTTCAGTCGCAAACGGCTGCTGTGCTCGAGGGTAGAGAAATAGCCTCTCAGTTATTCCCACATTCAATTGCGTTTAACTGCATTCCTCAAATCGGCAGCTTTAAAGACGATGGAACGACGAGTGAAGAACAGAAAATTATGCAGGAAAGTCGAAAAATTCTGGGTATTCCCGATCTTCGAATCTCCGCGACGGCGGTGCGTGTTCCCACTTTAGTGTCTCATGGCGAATCGGTAAACGTGGAGTGTGAGAAGGTCTTTTCGATCGAGGCCGTGCGAAAAGTTTATCAGAATCTGATGGGGCTGGTGTTACAAGATCAGCCCGAGGACAAAATTTATCCCATGGGATTTCCTGGTGCGAAGTCGACCGTCGAAGGTGCCTCCGGGCGCGATGCGGTGTATTTGGGGCGATTGCGTTTAGATACCTCGGTCGAATCGGGACTAAACTTTTGGATTGTTGCGGACAATTTGAGAAAAGGAGCTGCACTCAATGCGATTCAAATCGGAGAAATGCTCGTTCAGGCAATTGGTTAGCCGTCTCGTTTCTATCTTTATTTTGCACCTGATCTGGGTAGCCCCTGCACACGCAATTTTAGTGAGCGTGATGAGTCATGGCGGCCAGATAGGAACCGATGCCTATTATGCGGCCGCAAACGGTGCGGTAACGGCGTTTCAAATGGATCCCGACCCTGATTCAACGAAGGGCTATAGTTACAAAGCAGTCGATGTGTCGAAAGAATCGTTGTTGGGAGTAACGGCATTGTCGGAAGGTTTGTCGTTTTATGTAACAGCAGATCAATCGGTTGTGCTTACGGGCAGCCAAATTTTGGTGTTGGTGGTTACAACCGGAATTACGCCCACTAAGTTCGCGCCGATTGCGGCGTTAGACGACGTTTCGTGTTCGAATTCGAATTGCAGAAGTATGGGTCCGCCGAGTCAGGGTTCGGCGAGTTCAAGCATGTACTTCGGTGTTCAGATGGTGAAGGGACAGACGGTTAAGGTAACCCTTTTCCCTAAGGATATTTGCAGCATTACCGGAGCAACGGGTTGTGACAGTAGTTCAAATACAGTGAGCTTTGGAGCTACTTCCGATAGCACTCTGTTGCAGCTTAATTTTCAGTTACGGGTTTGGGATTCTGCGGCGGTACCTTATCCAGCAGTGGCAGATACTTCGACTGAATCAAAGAAGATGGTTCTGCATTTTGAAAATGTGAATCGAACCTCGAGTTGCCCTACCAGCGTGGTTTCTTACTATCCTGGAGACGGGCAGATTTTTGCAGATCTGTCTCAGTTGAATCTTGCAGTACAAAATCCCTCTGGATACGCGCCACTTGAAAGTGCCGTAGTGGTGGTTAAGCAAGGAACCTCGATTACCTTAACCTCAAATAATACGGCCATTTTTGGTGCGACGGATTATTCGAAACGAGTAGGATTCTCTGCGAATGAAGTGATTTCAGGTTTTACCAACCTGACCAGTGCTGCCGACGTAGTGAACACGTATTCGCTGGGTTTTTTGGTACGAGATGTGGCGGGAGCACTTTGGTACACCGCAGGAACAGGATCCTGTAGCACCTTAACCTTAACAGGCATTAAGACCTCGTCGATTCAGGGTTTCTTGGCGAAGGGAAATTGCTTCATTGCTACCGCAACTTTTCGCTCTTTTGAAAGTCCACCGGTCATTCTTTTGCGACAATTTAGAGACCAAGTACTGGCGCGATCGGGCTTAGGAAGGGCCTTCATTCGCTGGTATTATTCTTGGTCTCCCACTGCAGCC
>CANJNU010000213.1 GCA_947475645.1 Bacteriovoracaceae bacterium
GAACTAAACTATTTCGCGACACCGGCAGAGCCCTCTTTCGATGGGCCGGACGAAGCCTCTTGATCGATCTCTTTCAGAGCCTGATCGATACTACAGTTTACGCCTATTGGATTACTTTTAACTTGTCCTAGAGCAACCACGGTTTCGGAAGCATCCATTCGAGATACAGATGCATTTGAACGGGGCACAGGTGAAGTCATAACAACCACTGCCGCTAATAAACCAAACAATTTTAGGGATTTTTTCATACTCTCTACTCCAGTTTTAAGTTCGCTTGGAGTACGTCCCTCTCAGGTCGCACTCACTCTCGAGATTGAAGTAGTGCAACGCAAATGCCAGCTTGCGATCAAGCCAAGTAAACTATAACTTACTGTTTATATGGTGTTTTTTAAATTGTGTACGACCACTCTTTGGTCAATTCTCTTCAGAATTCTAACACCTGCCTAAACTTTAAACACAAAGCCCCGCGCACCTTTCGGCGAGCAGGGCTTTGGAATCATCTTCAAAAAAGAGTTCGATTAGCGAACTGCGTCTTTGAATTCGCGGCCAGCGCGGAACTTCGGCACAGTCATGGCTGGAATCTTGATTTCCTTGCCAGTCTGAGGATTACGACCCATGCGAGCCTTACGCTTGGACTTGGTAAAAGTTCCAAATCCAATCAAAGTCACATCGTCACCTTTTTTTACAGACTTCTTAATGGTGTCGAGAGCAGTGTTAAGCGCGAGCTCTGCATTTACTTTGGTCATCTTCGTTGCCTTTGCCACTGCTTCAATCAACTGAGCCTTATTCATCTGAGGGATCTCCTGTTAAGTTTAACTCGTATGTTTTTACTGCTCTAAACAGCGTAATGATGGCGAATTGTCTCGGCACTGTCAAGTGAACTGATGCGTTTAAACCATCAAGATTCACTTCTTACGATGCGTAGGCGATTGATCTTTACCGTTTCTCGAGGACGATCTTGAGATCCGGTAGCCACATTACCGAGTGCTGTTAATATGTCTTGGCCTTTCACAATATGACCAAAAATAGCGTGTTTTCCATCCAACCAAGGGCAAGGAACCAACGTAATGAAAAATTGGCTGCCATTCGTGTTCGGACCCGCGTTGGCCATCGAAAGAATGCCAGGAGTCGTGTGACGTAAAGACGCATGAAATTCGTCTTTAAAGCGATAACCAGGGCCGCCTGTTCCTAAACCTAAACGATCTCCGCCCTGCACCATGAAATTCTTAATAATCCGGTGAAAAACCGTATCATCATAAAAAGGCTCAGTGGATTTTGCTCCGCTCTTCGGGTCGATGTATTCTTTCTCGCCCGTTGCTAACCCTACAAAATTCTTAACCGTTTCAGGTGTCTTCTCTTCTTCCAACTGGCAGATCATCTCTCCCACAGAAGTTTCAAAAACAGCAAATAAGCCTTTTCCACAACCTAAGTTTTCTTCAGCAATCGAACGAATGGGCATAAAAATCTCCTTTAGAGACTTTTCCCTACCTGCTTTACCGATAGGAATTCAAACAATTTCGTGAGCCCCATCTGTACTGTTTCGTAATGCAAGCGGCCTTGAACCTCGGAGAGCAAGTCCTGACGCAATACCTGCCAAGCCATGGCATCGTGTTCTTGGGGGTCTAAGCGAACCTCGGCCAACGCGGAGGCCTGTAAAGCGAAGGCGTATTCCTCGGCATCTGCCCCCCAGCGGGTTCTAAACCGGAAACAGTAATTCAGAGGCTCAACCCCGCCCTTAAAGCTCAACGAGGTCTCCTCACGGGCCTCACGCAGAGCAGCATCTTCGATCGGCTCGCCCACCTCAACTCCACCCGTCACGGGTTGCCAATAACCCCCACGGTCAGGAATCATCCTTAAAAGGAGAATTTCAATCTGTCCCGCGGCGGATACCCGATAGATCCAAACCTGGACTTTATTTAAGCTTTTGAGCGAGTTCATGAACCTTGCCCAACTTCTCGATAAAGATGTCCGGGCTAAAGGGCTTCACAATGTAATAGGTCGCGCCCGCTTCAATCGCTTCCTTCACTTGTGCCATGGTGGTTTCAGCAGTAACAAACATCACCGGCATCTTTGAAAATTTAGGATTACTTCGAACTCTTTTCAGCAGGTCGATACCCTTCATATTGGGCATATTCCAATCAGTAATCAAAAGGCCGAACGGAATATTCTGAGCAATCGCAGCGTCCAACTGAGCCAATGCCGAATTGCCGTCATGCGCCTCGAACACGTTCGATAGCCCTTCGTCCGCAAGACAGTTCTTAATGAACTTCCGCATGGTTGACATGTCGTCGACTATTAGAATTTTTGTAGTTTTTGGAAACACTATGGAACGGGTGCCTTTCTGTGATCTCTCAATAGATCTAAGTCAAAATTGTGATCCAAAGTGGATCGTTTGGCAACGACATCACTACAAATGTATCTAAATTGACAAAAGAAGCTTCCTCCTGAACACTTTCTTCCTATGTCACTTCTCTCTTTGATTCTACCCACTGGCAAAAACGGACTGGGCTACAGCTCTACAGCAGAACAAGTCACCCAAGGGATCTCTCTGGAAGGAAAAACCTTCCTGCTCACAGGCTGTAGCTCGGGGCTCGGCTATGAAACCATGCGTGTGCTCGCGCTGAGAGGAGCGCGCGTACTCGGAGCGGCCCGTTCGATCGAAAAAGCACGCGACGCCTGCGCAACCGTCAAAGGCCAAACGGTGCCCGTAAGCTGCGAGTTATCAGATCCGGCAAGTGTGCGGCAGTGTGTAAAAATGGTGAGCGAACTACTCACCGCTGAGGGAACGAAACTCGACGGCATCATTTGCAACGCCGGAATTATGGCACTGCCCGAGCTTCAGCAGGCGCACGGCTTCGAACTTCAATTTTTTACCAATCACATCGGTCACTTTATTCTCGTTACAGGCTTACTCGATTCACTTGCCGATCAAGGGCGCGTGGTCATGCTGAGCAGTGGCGCACACATGATGGCACCCAAGGGAGGCATTCAGTTCGACAACCTTTCAGGAGAGAAAAGTTATCGTTCTTGGACCGCTTATGGCCAATCCAAATTCGCGAACCTTCTTTTCGCAAAAGAATTGCATCACCGCTTTCAAGGCACGCAAAAAACCGCCTATGCAGTTCATCCAGGCGTAATTCAAACGAACCTAGGAAGACACATGCCGTCGATTCAGCGTCTCGTTTTTGGATGGGCCGGGCCCGTCTTTCTTAAGTCTGTCCAACAAGGCGCCGCCACGCAAACCTATGTAGCCACTTCTGCCGAGGCTCTGAGCCAATCAGGCCAATACTTTGCCAATTCCAATCTGGCCAAGTGCCGCAGCGACGCGGATCAACGTGAGCTCGCTCAGCGGCTCTGGACAGTTTCTGAAGAGATCGTCTCAAAAATATAAAAAAAAGCCCCGAGGGCTGATCAGAGCACTCGGGGCAGTTCGTACGCTGGCCATGATTTAGGGCC
>CANJNU010000214.1 GCA_947475645.1 Bacteriovoracaceae bacterium
ACATCAAGATCGCGGGCCAGCATCAACAGGAAGTCCAAATGCCAACGAGATGGCTATGAGTGAAGAAGTGAACTCTGAATCCGCTCCGTCTGTTGCTCCCCCCGTGAAGCGACAGTATAAGAATGGCACCCGTGCCACAAAGGCAGATTTTTTGGATGAGTCTCAAAACGAAGGCTCATTGTGGGCTTCAGACGGCCAGACTAACTATTACTTCACCAAGAATAAGATTCGAGGCGTAGGTGATATTGTTTCTGTTGTAATCGATGCAGATTTAATTCGGGACGTAGGCCTAGAAGTACGAAAGACTTTGAACGGTCGCGAGAGAGAGTTTGAGCTTTCGCTGGCGCAGCAGAGACTTGTGGAAAAGGCTGCAACCCCGGGAAACGATGCTTTAAATACGGGGGCTGCTGCACCTGCTCGAACTCTCCCCAACGGCGGAAAGCCAGACGAGAAGGGCCCAGCTATTCCGCAGGCGACATTGGCTGATGTAGACGTCACTAAGTCGCTTTCGATTAAAGCGACTGATGTGTTCATGGCAGAAATTCTCGAACGCTACCCCAACGGCAACTACAAAATTCGCGCCACCAAGCGAATTCCCTACAAAAACGGCACGCCACGTATGATCTCGATGCTGGCCGTGGTGAAGGGAACCGATATTGGCGAAGACGACTCTGTACCCTCAGGAAAACTTTATGAGTATCGAATTGAAGCAACTCGTTAAATCAATCGCAGCACTTTCTCTCGTTCTCTCGCTAGCGACAGTGGCCGAGCCTGGCGTGGCTTGGGCTGGAGCAAAACTTAAGGATGTTGCCACTGTAAAGGGGGTACGCGAGAATATTCTGATCGGCTACGGTATTGTAGTGGGCTTAAGGGGAAGCGGCGACTCGAGCGCCGACGTAACCGGACAGTCGTTGTCGCGCCTCTTTGGTAAATTGGGGCTCGACGTGGCCCAAAATGCGGGTGTGAAGTCGAAGAACGCGGCGGCAGTGATTATTACCGCCAAACTTCCGCCGTTCGCACGAGTAGGAAATCAAATTGATATTACCGTAAGCTCGATCGGAGATGCCGGAAGTCTTGAGGGCGGAGTTCTTCTGGTAAGCCCACTCCGCGCGGGTGACCAGAATGTTTATGCTGTTGCGCAGGGACCGGTGAGCATTGGAAGCATTGCCGATGGGACGTCGAAAAATTTTCCTACTGTTGGTCGCGTAGTAAATGGTGCTACCATTGAGAAAGATGTGGATGTGAATTTTGCGGGTAAGAAGAATTTTAGGCTCGCACTCCACCACCCCGACTTTACTACGGCCGCTCGTGTCGCCACGACGATCAACGGAGAGTTAGGTGGAAAGTTCGCAACAGCACGTGATTCGGGTACCATTGATGTGGTGGTTCCATTTAATTACGAGGGAAATTCAGTAGAATTATTGGCTCTGCTTGAGAACCTTTCAGTAAATATTGAGTCGAAGGCCAAGATTGTTCTGAACGAAAGAACAGGAACTGTAGTGATGGGAGACCGTATCGCAATATCTCCCGTAGCGATCTCGCACGCAGATTTGGCCATCGAGGTAAAAGGTGCTCCCAAGGGTTCGAAGCCCGAGCGAGTATTTGAATTGAAGGGTGCAAGTGTCTCCGATCTCGTCAAAACCCTGAATGCGCTGGGTACCCAGCCCAAAGATTTGACGGCAATTTTCCAGACATTAAAACAGCTCGGAGCGTTGCAAGCAGACTTGGAGATTATGTGATTCTGTGGAACGATTTTGTTTTAGACAGTGAATGGGGAGCTCTCTTGGTATTTCCAGAAGAGCGCCTTGAAGTGAACCGCATCACGGTGCGGTCGGGTGGCACGGACGCTAGGAATGGCGCGAGTGGCAAAAAAGAGATGCAAGGCATCTTAATCCAGGAAACGAGACAGGAGCAACGGCCTGCTAGGATGGTAGGTCTCTCAAGTCACGATTCAGCCCAAGTGGACAGGAAGTCTGCCGGCGTCACCCAAATTTCTAACCGTGAGTCCGGAGTCGGGGGGCGTGATTGAATACCGTCACCCCGGCTCCCTCTTTCGGCAAAGCATTGACGGCTCCTACAACACCGGGACACCGATTACCCGTCGTGGATAAGAGTCGTGTTGATCCTAAAATCCGAGAAGCGGCTGAGGGAATGGAAGCTATGTTCTTGGATTACATGATGAAAGTCATGCGTGATACCGTTCCCAAGAACGAAATGGATTCCAATTCTCCTGCCGTAGCGATTTATCAAGGCATGCGTGATACAGAGTTTGCGCACACCGCAGCTAAATCGGGAGGAATTGGATTGGCTGATCAACTCATTGCTTATCTCGATTCTCAGAGCTACACTTTACCCAGGGAACAAGGAGTTCCCGCACCTGTGAAGTCCGCAGGCGATCAACAAGGAGGTTCCCATGCGGGTCAACTCGTCAACAAGTAATGCGGTTCAAAATAGTGCGTCGTCCGAGACGACCGAGGCGAGCGCTGCGAAGAAATCCCAGCGTAGCGAAAAGGCTCCTGCGAAGGCAAAGCTCGTCGAGGCCGGCGATATCTCGGGTGCAAAATCAGAGATCTCTGGCAAAGCGAAAGAGATGGCTCAGGCGAAGTCGATTGCAGCAGCTGCGCCCGACGTTCGCGAAGACAAGATCGAAGCGCTTCGCGCAAAAATTCTTGCCGGAAAATATAAAGTCGATTCAGAAGCAATTGCAGACAAAATGGTGGATGAGCACATTCGTACTGCAGCGATGGGCTAAGTTCGGTTTCGACTCGATTTACGTGGATCATGAAGCGATCAGGAGGATTGCATAGTGAAAAACACACTTACCGAACTTCGTTCAATATTGCGCCAAATTGCGACGCTTCACCGCGAGCTTCTTGAGGTTTGTAAGCGAGAGAAAGCAGCTCTGGTTGCGGCAGACTTGGCAGTGATTCAGGAAACCACTGCGCGTAAACTCGAGGTGGTCGAGCATATTCAGACCGCAGATAAGTCGAGAAGTAAGCAAGTGGTGTTACTTGCACTGGATTGGAATATTCCAGCAAAAGAACTCTCTTTGTCGCGCATTGTTTCGGAAGTAGATACTCGAGACCCCGCCCTAGCGGCCGAACTGCGCGCTATGATGGATCAGATTCACGCCTGGATGGCGCGGGTGAATCAGCAGAATGCCGAGAATCGGAAACTGGTTGAAGCCTCGATCGAGCATATCAACCAAATGAAGAAGAACATTCTAGGAGAGACGATTCCGCTCTCTGGTACTTACAATCCGCAAGGCCAGCGACGCTCATCGAGTAGCGGGTCGCGCCTGATCTCTAAGGAGGCCTAAGAATTATTTATGGGTCTTCCTAATATTTTTCAAACAGGGCGCAGTGGAATGGTGGCGGCTAAGTCGGCGATCTCGACAGCCGGCCATAACATCGCCAATGC
>CANJNU010000215.1 GCA_947475645.1 Bacteriovoracaceae bacterium
CCCCCCCATCGGGTACTTTCCAAGAATTGTACCGCCTACCATTACATTAATGGTTTGCCCAATACTTCGAATACTGACCCCACGCTGTGCGGCTTTTAGTCGATCCGGAATAATACGAATTTCGGGTTTACCCAGCTTATAGTCCGAGTCCAAGTCGGTTACGAGGCCCGTCTTCTCCATTCGCTTCATGAATTCCTCTGAATACCCAGCCAATTTCTGCCAGTCCGGACCGCGAATCGAAAATTCAACAGGAAATCCACGCGACGAAGTAAACCCACGCTGTGATAAGTCTTGTGCAAAAATCTTAACATCACTGATGGAGCGAAGCCCTTTACGACAAACGTCCATAAACTCCAACTGCGTCAACTCCCGTTTTTTCTCCGAATCCATACCGCGCTGGCCCTTGGGCTTCATCGAAACAAAGATGTTTCCGGTATTCACCTCGCCACCACCGAATCCACCCACTGCTGAATAAATACGTAAAACCTCGGGACGCTTTGATAAATAGGCCTCTGCCTCTTTAAACTTTTGATCCGTATAGGCCATCGAAGAATCAACAGGGGTTTGCAAACGAAGAATAAAAGCACTTTGATCTTGGGCGGGAACGAACTCCTTATTCAGGCTTTTAACGGTTGCCGAAGAAACGACGAAAAAAACGAGGGAGGCGGCCAACACCCACCATCGATAACGAAGAGCACGGTCGAGGCCCTTGCGATAACTCGACTCTGACCATTTGAGCAATCGTTCAAGCCCGTGCCCTAGGCGACTCGTTCGATGCGAGCCTTCGACAAACTTTGACGAACGCATGGGAGTTAAGGTGAGCGCCTCGAGAAGCGAGAGCAACACGGTAACCGTCATGGTTACCCCAAATTGCATAAAAAACTTACCGATTACACCGCGCATAAACGCAACGGGTAAGAAGATGGCTACAATAGCGAGCGTGGCTGCGATGGCTGCGAAAGTGATCTCTTTCGAACCATCGAGTGCCGCAAGCATTCGTGACTTACCACTCTCGCGATGGCGAACGATATTTTCGAGCACCATAATAGCGTCGTCGACCACGATACCGATCGCAAGCGATAGCCCCAAAAGTGTGAACGTATTGAGTGTAAACCCCGCGAACTTTAAAAAAATAAATGCGCCCACAATCGACGTTGGAATTGCCATAAGTACGTTAAAGGTGGACGACCAAGAACCCAAGAAAAGCCAACACACCAAGGAGGTAAGGATTGCTGATAAAATGAGTACAAAATTGAGTTCATTCACTGAGTCTTCGATAAATTGAGTGGTATCGAAGTTAAGGCCTACTTTCATTCCGAGCGGAAGCAGGGGCTCAATCTCCTTGGCTTTGGCCTTAACCGCCCGAGCCACCTCTACGGCGTTCGATCCGCGTTGCTTCCGAATTCCGAGTCCGATCGCCGGCTTTCCGTTAAATCGAGAGAGACGGCGAATCTCGGCCAAACCCTCTTCAACGCGAGCTACTTGCTTTAAATAAATAGGGCTGTAATTGGGGCGCCCACCTCGATCATTAATGATGATATTTCCAAACGCTTCGGGAGAAGTAGCCTCGCCTAAAGTTCGAACGCTATATTCTCGCCGAGGAGTTTCGATCTGTCCGGCAGGAAGCTCGGCATGCTCGTTTTGAATCGTTCCCAAAACGTCGGTAACCGTAAGTTCGTAGTGACTGAGTTTTTCTGGATCGACCCATACACGAAGGTTAGGATCTACATATCCCGCCAGAAACACTTCTCCTACACCCGCTACGGTAGAAAACTTGTCCTTTAAATGATCCTTTACATAACGCATCAAATCCTTCATCGAGTGCTTGTCGCTACTCAGAGTCATCCAGAGAATCGGCTGATCCTCGGGATTAGTCTTGGTGATCACTGGGGGATCCATCTCGCGCGGTAACATTTTCTGAACCTGCGCAATTTTAGTCTGGACCTCTTGAATAGCGCTGTCGATATCGCGATTTAACTCGAATTCAATCGTAACAGTGGCCATGCCCTGGCGGGAAAACGAGGAGACGGTACGAATTCCCTGAATCGTCATAACGGCATCTTCTACCGAGTCAACGATGTCGGATTCCATAACCTCGGGAGCGGCGCCCTCGTAGGTAAGGGCTACTGAAACGACAGGAAAGTCGACATCCGGAAGCTGACTAATACCCATTTGCCTAAAGCAAATCGCTCCAAAGAAAATAAGGGCGAACATGAGCATCCAAGCAAAGACTGGTTTTCGGATCGATATTTCAGAGAGAGTCATGTGAAGAGATCCTCAAGAATTGAAAGCCCTTCGGCGAGCTTTTTTTTCTGATCAGCGTTGAGTTGTGAAAATTTTTGTTTGAACACCATTTGAGTTGTTTGCTGAAGCGACAAGAACCGCTTTTGACCGGCCTCAGTTAAACTCAAAAGCACTTGCCTTCGGTCGTGGGATTGGGGAACGCGCCCCACCAAACCGGCACGCACCAAAGTTTCAACCAACCTCGACATAGCGGGTACGCTCACTCCGATGTGATCAGCAAGCTCGCCGTTGGTTTGAGATTGAGCCCAAAGCTGGGCTAACACCCTAAACTGTGGAACAGAGAATTGCTCGCGAGCAGACTCGCGCATGCCATGCCGGATGGCCAACATACTGCGCGGAATGACGTGAATAAATGATTTCGCCAAGTCTTTCATGGATTGCACTCGATATAGTCACAATAGCTACCTGTGGCAATCGTTATCTTTGGTAACTATATTTTCGGACGAGCAAGGTCAAAAACCTCGCCCAACTTGCTATAACTTGAGCCTGCAAGCCTCGCGATAGGCTTCAAAGCATCGATCCGAATCTTTCCCTGGTCGTAGACCGCCTCTGCAACATGCATCAGCAGAATTCGCCCGACAACTAGCGTAGTCGATCCTACCGACAATCCATCACCGATCTCGAGAATGCGGTAAACCTCACACTCCATCTGAATCGCTGCCTCTTTCACCCGACTTGCCTTTACCTTTACGGAAGGAATCGCGGTCAGGCCCACCTGCGCCATCTCGTCGACTCCGTAAGGATAATCTGCCGATGCCTGATTCATCGGCTCGACCATCCATTCGCTGACGCAATTCACGACAAAAGTCCCAGTCTCTTCAATGTTCTTCAGGGTATCCTTCTTCTCACCCGTACTCTTTCGTGCAATCGAGATCATCAAACACGGAGGATAACTCGATACCGCATTAAAGAAACTAAACGGCGCCAAATTTCCTACCCCTTCAGCGCTGACTGTACTCACAAAGGCAATCGGTCGAGGTACAATCGCACCAATCAAAAGCTTATAGATTTCGGGCTGCGACAACTGGGAGAAATCAAGCGCAAGGGTCTTCATGTCAGTCAGTCTAACACTGGCTCAATGTCAGCTTCTACTCTTCC
>CANJNU010000216.1 GCA_947475645.1 Bacteriovoracaceae bacterium
GTTTTTTTGATGAACTCCTCTCCGCAACTGGAAAGTGGACTGCCGAGAGCATTGCTCCTCGCGCACGCGAACTCGACGAAGTGGGCGGTGGAAAGTTAGTGAATGGAAGAGTCGTGATCTCGGATCCTCTCTTAAAAACTTATCAGGAGGCGCGCGATCTTGATATTTTTGGAATGGCTATCTCAACCCAGTTGGGCGGTCTTGGCATTCCCTACCTTCTCGTTCTGATTGGTTTTGCCCAACTCTCTCGCGCTTGTGTTTCAACCAGCACTCAGCTCGGCTTCTTCAATAGTATCGCCGACATGATCGAGAGATTCTGCTCGCCCGAAATTCGGGATCGATTTGTACCCATGATTAAACGTGGGGAGATCAGCGGTAGCATGTGCCTCACCGAACCTCATGCTGGATCAGACGTGGGATCCCTTCGTACATCGGCCGAGAGGCAGCCCGACGGAACCTACCTTCTGAATGGAAGCAAGTGTTTCATTACTAACGGTGGGGGTGGACTCGCATTCATTCTTGCTCGTGTTAAAGGCGCTGCCGCCGGCCTCGATGGAATTTCGATGTTCTTTGCCGAACAAGAGATCGACGCTCAACTCAACTATCGCGTCACAAAAATTGAACACAAAATGGGCATGCATGGATCACCCACTTGTGAAATTGTTTACGAAAACACAAAAGCACACCTAGTCGGCCAAGAGGGTGGGGGCTTTAAAATGATGCTTCACCTCATGAATGAAGCCCGAATCTCCGTGGCCCTACAGGGCCTGGCCGGCATGGAAGCCGCGCTTGCCACCGCACGCAGCTACGCAGAAACTCGAATTCAATTCGGTAAGCCCATTATCGAACTCCCACTCATGAAGAGAAACTTTCAAGACTGGGAAACAGAGCGCGATGCATTGCGAGCAATTCTTGTTGATTCGCTTTCATATTTTGATGTGTTTCAAAAATTGGACTCAAAAAAGCGCCACACCGGCGAACTTACCGAACAAGAAGAACTTCTCTTTAAAAAATCTTGGAAGATGCTTCGCAGAAGAACCCCACTCATGAAGTATTACGGTGCCGAATCGTATGCTCTCATTTCTCAGCGAGCCATTCAAGTGTTTGGCGGCTACGGCTACATGACCGAGTATGACGTTGAGCGAATTCATCGTGATTGCTTCGGCGCACTTCTCTATGAGGGCACTTCTCAAATTCAAGCGCTCATGGCGATGAAGGACTTCGTTAAAGCTACAATGAAGAATCCGAAGAAGTTCCTCCAGGATTTGGTGGCCAGCCATCCGGTGGGGCATTTCCTCGATGGAAGCGAATTCGATCGCAGCTTGAATCATGTCAGCTATGAGTTCAGAAAGAATGTAGCGTCGCTTCTGATGACTTGCTTTAGTCCGAATGGAAAAGGCGACTCAGGCGAAAAAGGGTTTTTGGCCACCATTACTCAAATCAATTCGGTATTTAAAAAAGAGTATTGGCAGGAAGCCGACCGCTTCGATCGCCTCATGGCGCACGCAGAAACTCTTTGTCAGGCCATGACTTACCGTGAAACACTCAAGGTACTTGCAGCTCACGCAAACAAAGATGCAGCTCGGGGTAACCTGTACCACCGTTATTTTAGGCTCGTTCAACCCCGCCTAAATGGAATCTATGCCGATTGGCGCCAAGCCCATTAAATACTCTATGAAGATTGTCCAAATTACACCGTTGGCACTGCTGCTATTATCCGCTTCGATTGCAAATGCATCCACTCCCTTCACTATCGGAAGTCGTACTTCTGATTTTGGAACGGGAAATGCGATCTATCAATCCCTTTCAAGCGCGGCCGATAATATCGAAACTCAAATTAATACTGGCTTCCTCAGTGACTCAAGTCGACTCACCTTCTTGAACTCGATGGCCGAGGCGAATGTCTCACCCACTCACCTCATTGCAATCGATCGAAACCAATCGCCCAATCGATACTCCGTAAGCTTAGGGGCTCAAGTCGGGCTTAATGCAGGATCAGCAGGCAGCCCCTTTTCAGCAGTATCGGCAAACAACTCGCTTCCAGCTATCGGACTCGGAGCTCAACTGACTGCTTCAATCGGCCTACAGCCTGCGGCCCTCGGATTGAACCGATTGGGGCCTTTAGATCCGAAGCGAAGCCTCGTGGCGATTAATTTTGGAATGCTTTCGCCAACCTATGGATCTTTTTCAGGCTCGGTATTTAACCTAGGAACCCACCTCCGTTATAAGATCGTCGAAGAAAAAGCATTTCCTGCCTTCAATACCTGGCGGGGTATCGATCTGATTACCGGACTCGGCTATTCCAAACTCACAGGAACCGTCTCTGGCTCGCTCACACAGAGTTCGACCACTACCGTTACCGGAGGTGGGAACTCCACGATGAGCACCACCCTGAACTACGATCTTGGTCTTCAGTCCACGAATTGGAGTGTTCCCGTCGAGGTTTCTACCGGATTCACTTTACTTGGGCTCTTCAGCGTTAATTTGGGCGGAGGTCTCGACTTTAATTTTGGAACCTCCAAACTTACCGGTGGGGGTTCAGGCCCGATCACCGCAAGCTCAACGGCTTCAGGCGCCGGAGCCGTCGCCAACCTCTTCTCAGGAACTGCCACCATCGACTTAAACGTCGAACCCTATGGATCACCCTCATCAGTAATTGGTCACGGTAGTCTCGGTACCCAGTTTAATTTGGGAGTTTTTAAAATTTTTACCCAAGGAGCCTACTTCAGT
The DNA here is from genome assembly GCA_947475645.1 of Bacteriovoracaceae bacterium. Classification (GTDB taxonomy): domain Bacteria; phylum Bdellovibrionota; class UBA1018; order UBA1018; family UBA1018; genus CANJNU01. The sequence continues at coordinate 2,731 of CANJNU010000216.1, forward strand.
AACAACACTGTGGGTCTGGCATCAGGCTTACGAGTGCTTTTCTAACATGAATCAGGCTACCCTCCATTCGGTTGTCATTCCCGTTTTTAACGAGCGCGAAGGACTCACTACCCTTACCGAACGCCTCACGGAATTAGCCCAGAAGCTTCTTCCAGATGCGACCGAGTTCATTTTTGTGAATGACGGTAGCTCGGACGGATCTAATTTACGCCTCGAAGAGATTGCGCTGCACGACTCGCGCTTCAAGGTCCTTCACTTTTCACGTAATTTTGGTCATCAGATCGCCATCACCGCCGGCATTGAGTGGGCAACCGGGCAAACCGTTACTGTAATCGATGCCGACCTACAAGATCCTCCCGAGGTGATTGCCGAACTCGTGTCCAAATGGCGCGAAGGATTTGATGTAGTCTATGGCATTCGTCGTAAACGAGATGGCGAGACTCTCTTTAAACTTTGGACTGCCCGCCTTTTTTATCGTTTAATTCGTAGCCTTACTCAATTCGATATTCCCGTCGATACCGGCGACTTTCGCCTGATGGATCGCAAGGCAGTCAATGCCCTTCAAAGCCTTCCCGAACGCCGGCGCTTTGTGCGCGGAATGGTAAGCTGGATTGGCTTCAAACAAGCCGGCGTTTCCTATGATCGACATGAACGCAAATTCGGGCAAACCCA
>CANJNU010000217.1 GCA_947475645.1 Bacteriovoracaceae bacterium
CGAAGTGGTGGCCGACGTTGCTCGCCTCATCTCTCAAGGAGTGAGAGAAGTGACTCTCCTCGGACAGAATGTGAATTCCTTCGGTAAAGGAAATGAGAATACGCAGCAAAGATTGCCTCTTGAACTTCACAATGTGATTGGCAAAGTCGGGCCTCGTGCTGGCGAGGAGAATTTTCCGCAACTTCTACGCGCACTCGATCAGGATCCTCGCTGTGCCGACTTGAAGCTGGTTCGATTTACGTCGTCTCATCCGCTCGACTTCAGCGATGAACTGATTGATTGTTATCTGACCGCCGAAAAAGGGGGGGTCGCGAAGCTTGCGGCCCAATTGCATCTGCCTGTTCAGAGTGGTTCGGATGCGGTATTGCAAAAAATGGGACGGCATCACAAAATTGATAGTTATATCGAACAGATGGATCGTTTGCGCGAAATTAATCCTGATGTAGGAATCTCGACTGATCTGATCGTAGGATTTCCTACCGAGACGGAAGAAGACTTTCAGCAGACTTTGCGACTTCTGGATCGAATTCAGTTCGATAATATCTTCGCATTTGCATACTCTCCGCGTCCCGGAACGCGGGCTTCAAAGCTTGGCGACGATGTACCTGATTCGGTGAAAAATGATCGGCTCAACCGTCTTCTTCATCACCAAACCAAGATTGCCGAGAAAACTTATGCTTCAAGAATTGGAAAAGTCATGGAGTTATTAGTTGAAGGTGAGGCTAAGAATCAAAACTTTGCAGAGTCCGATCCCGTTATGGCGAATATGCTGGCTCAGGGGGGCCGAGTTTGGACCGGGCGAACAACTTGCAATCGGGTACTGAATTTTGTGTCAGATAGTCCTCGAAGCTTAGTGGGACAGTTTGTACGAGCAAAAGTAACAGCGGCATCAGCCCTTTCACTGCACGGCGAGTTAGTGCAAGGAGAGTTAATCTAATTCTTATGATATTTCCTCATCACGGAAAATTACCCTCGATCCATGAAACTGTTTTCATTGCCCCTTCGGCTGACATTATTGGCGAAGTTGAGGTGGGCGCGCAGTCGAGTATTTGGTTTCAAACGGTGATTCGCGGGGATGTGAATTCCATCCGAATTGGAGAAAGAACGAATATTCAGGATCATTCGATGCTTCACGTAACTCGTCCCAAACAAAAGGACGAGGGAGGCGCTGGGGCGCCGCTAGTGATCGGTGACGATGTAACGATTGGGCATCGAGTGACCTTGCATGGTTGCGTAATTGGTAGCCGCGTGCTTGTGGGCATGGGCGCTATTTTAATGGATCATGTAGTGGTTGGAGATGATTGTATTATAGGAGCTGGGGCGTTATTGACCCAAGGTACGATCGTGCCGCCGGGAAGTCTAGTTGTAGGGGCACCGGCTCGAGTCTTGCGTGCCCTGAAGGCTGATGAACTGGCGTTCCTGCCTAAAAGTGCCGCAAATTATGTTCGGGATTCCGATGATTATCGGAATACTGGTCAGGGACTCAAACCATGAGTCGAGGGAGTGCAGCTTTTAGTGCTCCACCCCGGGGGAGATTTTGGATACGGTTCTTTCCGTTTGCACTTTTGATTTCGTTTCTGAGTATGGACCTCATGGGGGCACTCGGTACTGAGTTTCAGTTGGCGGTTGTGCCTCCGTCCGTTCGAACGGACGAAGCCCCGCTCCCCCCTCCTGTGCGGCCCTCTTTGAGTGAGGGAGATTATGTTCAGGGTGTTTACCATTGGGAGTTAATGCGCTTTCATTGGTCTCATCTTCAGACGGCATGTGAGAAGGGGCGCGCACTGAATGAGTTTCAGTCACGGCAATGCGCCGACTACTGGTCTGCACTTCAAGTAGGGACGGTTTTAGCGTTTTTACCCTTTTTCATGCTCATTTTAACCTCACTGTGGGGGCGCTCAACCTTGACTAACGTTTATCAGAGAGCGGGGGAGGTTTTCGTTCCCACTCGAATGATAGGACGGGGCGTGGTTACTTCACCTGCCTTAGCGGCGATTGATTTCTTCGGCTTTCTCTTCTGCATGAAGCGAATTCAGGTTGAGTTGTCGACCGGTCAGCAAACCCAAGTGTATTTCGAGCATTTAGCGATCACACCCTCTCCGGGACAAACATTACTTCTTTACGGGCCGGTGCAGGAGTTCGGAAAGCCACGAATTTATGGAAGTGTTTATGCTCCCCAGGTCTCCATTGTTCCCGGGATTCGCTAAATTCACTTTCTTTTTTAAAACAACCGGGATAATCGACCGCCAGATTTGACGCTCAGCACATTTAAAGGGGTGGGTTATGGTTTCTAAAAAAAATAGTTTAAAATCCTGTATTCTTGGAATTCTAGGACTCGTTCTTCTGGTTCACTTGGTGTCTTCTTCGGCGCACGCATTTGGGCGACGGATGCCGGAACTTGAAACTGTAAAAGAAGTGAACGTTCCCCAGTATATGGGGCTTTGGTATGAAATCGCTCGGATTGATCAATCCTTTGAGCGTGGATGCACGGCGGTCACTGCCGAATACGCACTTCAGGCTAACGGAAACGTGAGCGTAACCAACACTTGCCGGCAGGATTGGGTTTATGGCGAGAAAAAAGTTGCTCACGGTACAGCGAAAGTGGTCGATTCGACCACAAATGCAAAGCTCGATGTGTCGTTTTTCTGGCCATTCTCGGGCGATTATTGGATTTTAGAGTTGGGACAGAACTATGAGTATGCCGTTGTAGGCGCACCTGGCCGAGACTATCTCTGGATCTTAGCTCGCAAGCCTGAAATCAACGAAGTGCTCTATCAAGAAATCCTCCAAAGACGCGCTGCACAAGGCTTTCCAGTCGAGTCCGTGATCCGTACGCTGCAGCCCAGTCCTGAAAATCCTGATTCTGATTGGGGTGGCGTTTAAGGGGTTCACGTCTAGACAAGCAGTCCTCGCTTATGCGATGACACTGCCATTCCATGGCGTTTACTCACCTTCACCTTCACACGCAATATAGCCTTTTAGAAGGAGCTATTCCAACCGATCTACTGCTGGATCGGGTTAAAGCCCTCGGAATGGCCTCGGTAGCGATCACGGACAGTCATAATCTGTTCGGGGCGATCGACTTTTATCTTAAAGCTAAAGAGGCGGGAGTGAAGCCGATCGTAGGTTGCGAGGTCAACTATGCACCGTCCGGGCGCGCCGGAATTGCACAAGTGACTGCTCTGGCCGCTGCGCAAGGCGGAGGTGCCGCACAGAATATTTGTAAGGTTCACCACCTGGTTTTGCTTTGCAAAGATCTGAAGGGCTATCAAAATCTGTGTAAGCTCGTCACTCAATCCTTCGTCGAGGGGGCTGCGGCATTAGCGCAGGAGAAAAAGCCGCAGGGACCACGTGCGATCGTCGATCGTGAAATGCTCGATCGATATGGCGAAGGTTTAG
>CANJNU010000218.1 GCA_947475645.1 Bacteriovoracaceae bacterium
CAGTTCTCCTCCAGACGCAACTTTTCCAATAGGACGCGCCATATCGCCGCGATTCGTTTGGGCGAGGAACTGAATAGAATCCGCACCCGATTGATTCCATTCTGAAAAACTATTCTTCTGAATTAGCTCGATTGCGAATTCAGCATCGCCCATCTTGAGATCTTTGAGTTCGCCTGTAACTGAATCGGACAACGTACGCGCAACCGTGTTTCTAGAAAGGGAAAGTTCCTTGGCTTGGGCTCGAAGCTCTGTTTGAAGGTCTCGAATCTCTGTACTCAGTTTCTCAAGGCGTTCGCTATTTCTTCCTAGGGTTGAGTACTCGGCCTCAAGATGCTCGAGTTGGTCGAGCATCTCGCCCACGCTTGATCCGTATTTTCGTCGCAAGTCTGCAATGAGCGACAAGCGCTCCTGAACAGTTTCCAATCGTTCGGAATTGAGGTCGATTGTGCCAAGATACCTGGCCAGTGCAATCGAAACCTCCTCTGTTTCAGCGAGTGCTCGCTCTAGGCCTTCTTGTACCGGTTGGATCTTCGAGTCTAGTTGCAATAGTGGGCGTAGTTTGTTTAACGAAACCCTGAGCATTTGTAGAATGCCACCCTCGTCATCCTCAATCAGTCGAGAAACGCTATCGGCCGACTGTGCGCGCGACTCTGCTGATTGCAGAAGTTGTTTTTCAATAATGAGCTTCTCATCTTCTCCAGCCGCGAGGTTCGCCTTCTTTAATTCGTCAATTTGAAAGCTCAGAAAGTCTGCGCGACGAATTCGCTCGCTTTCGGCCCCCAGAAGATGCGTTTGTTCTTTTTCTAGAGCTTTGAGTCCTGAGAAAGTTGCAGAAAAAAACTTGGTCTTTTCGGTAAGACCGCCGTAACGGTCGAGAAGATCGATTTGTGTACTTGCCTTAAGGAGTGACTGATGTTCATGCTGACCACATAGGTCAATCAGGCCCTCGCAGAGGGTTTGAAGAATGGACAGTGTGGCGAGCTCTCCGTTCACATAGATGCGATGTTTTCCGCTCTTGTGAACGCTCCGCTTAATCAGCAGTTCGTGCGAGTTCGTTTCAAATCCCAAAGTCTTTAAGCGGGTTTGAATCCAAGAGATCTCTCGGGTGTCGAAGAGACCCTCAACGGTGGCTTCGTCGCAGCCTGAGCGAATCAGTTCGGAGCTTGCGCGACCGCCTAATAAAAGAGAGATCGCCTCGATTACAATCGACTTGCCAGCTCCTGTTTCCCCCGAGAGAATGTTCAGGCCTTTTCGAAACGGGATCTCTGCCGCGTCGATCACTGCAATGTTTTTGATCTTTAGAGTTTCCAACATAATTCATGCCCAAGAACGAAAGTTTTAGTCTTCGTTCTGTGCGAGAACTATGCCCTCTCACCGAAACGAAGTTTTTCACGAAGAACGCCAAAGTAATCGCGTGTGGGGGATGAAATCAACAGCAACGAATGTTTTTTAAATCGCCGTATGGTGACGATATCATTTTCCTTCATATCCACGGCATCTTGGCCATCGAGCGTTAAAAGAACGTGCCCAGGGCGCTGCTTCAATTGAATCTGAATTTCTGCAGAATCAGGAATAACCAAGGGGCGTTGCGTTAAACTGTGAGGACAGATCGCGGTCAGTACCAATGCCGGAAGGGTGGGTTCGATAATCGGACCCCCTGCGGCAAGTGAGTACGCAGTTGAGCCGGTCGGTGTGCTCACAATCATTCCATCGGCGCGAACATTATGAACCCATTTTCCATTCACCCGCACGTCAAGTCCGATAATGCGCGCAATAGCACCTTTGGATACAACAGCATCATTGACCACGGGCCCCTGGAAGATCGTCTTTCCATTCCGGGTAAGGCGCACTTCGATCAGGGCACGCTCGCTTAAGGTAACGCGACCGCCCTTTAATATTTTCTGAACAGAATCAACGGCTTCCGAGTGTTTAATTTCTGTTAAGAAGCCCAATTGGCCCATGTTCACCCCAAGAACGGGAACGCTGCGCTTCTTCATTAGGCGGGCTACGCTCAGGTAGGTACCGTCTCCTCCAAGAACCACAATCAGGTCGCACACCTCGGTGAGCTTCTCCTTGCTGACGATTAAGACCCGAGATTGCTGCTTTACAGAGAGCGTCGCTTGAACGCTTTGAGCAATGGGTTCGCTTTCGTCAGCAAAGGCTACCGAGAATCGCTTACCGAGCGCCATTCGGCTTAGCTCAACGGCTAGCGCGGCTGCTTGGGGTTGGTGGTGTTTTACCACGAACCCTACTCGGCGGAATTTGAAACTAAGGCTTTTAGGGCGCGGATGGCTGGGTTTCGGCATGAGGGTGTGGTAAGGAATCTCCTAATCAATTTACTCTTTTAGATTAAAGGAGAGGGAACTTCTTGTCATCGGATCTGTTTGATTTTGCCCAAAATTCGTCAGGCGATATGCGCTCTCCACTTTCACATCGAATGAGGCCCAGGGCTTTAGACGACTTCTTTGGACAGGAGAGAATTCTTGCCGCCGGTAAGCCCCTTCGGCAGTGGATCGAAACCGATCGTGTGCCTTCTCTCATTCTTTGGGGCCCGCCTGGATGCGGAAAGACAACACTCGCTCAGGTTATTGCGGATCGCACTCGCTCGGGCTTTGTTAGTCTCAGTGCGGTTTTCTCTGGCGTAAAGGATATTAAGGAAGCAGTCGAGAAAGCGAAGTTGAATCGAAAGATGCGAGGTCAAAAGACTCTGCTTTTTGTCGATGAGATTCATCGTTTCAATAAATCGCAGCAAGACGCTCTTCTTCCTCATGTCGAGGACGGTACGGTTACTTTAATTGGCGCAACGACCGAGAATCCATCGTTTGAGCTCAACTCTGCTCTCTTATCCCGTGTTCGGGTGTTTCGTTTTGAACGCTTAACTGTGCCTGCCTTGAAGCAAGTCATCGAAGCAGCTCTGACCAACTCAGAGCGAGGACTGGGTGGAGTTCTTGCCTTGACGGCCGAAGCCCTGGATTGGCTAGCCGCAACGTCAGAAGGGGATGCTCGCCGGGCACTTACAGCACTAGAGAATGCGGCTCTTTCAGCCGAGGGAAGTGATCATGCGCTCGGATTAGATCAGCTCAAGGCGGCGCTCGATAGCGCCAACAATCGGCAGCCTATTCCCTACGATAAGTCGGGAGAAGAGCATTACAATGTCGTTTCTGCTTTTATTAAGTGCATGAGAGCCTCTGATCCTGATGCCGCGATCTACTACCTGGCAAGAATGCTTGAGGGAGGAGAGGATCCCCTTTTTATTGCGCGCAGAATGGTAATTTTTGCCTCTGAAGATATCGGAAACGCTGATCCACGCGCTCTTCAAATGGCGCTGGCTGCCCAGCAATCGGTCGACTTTGTAGGAATGCCCGAGTCTAGAATTATG
>CANJNU010000219.1 GCA_947475645.1 Bacteriovoracaceae bacterium
AACAAAACCTAGGCCAGCTCTTGGTTCCGCCGGTTACAACCCAGTTTATGTCGAATATCGAGCGCGGCGTTACCCCATTGCCGTGCCATCACCTTAAAGCTCTGGCCTCTGCGCTCAAAGTCAAAGAGTCTCAGCTTACGACACTGCTGGAGAGTGAAGTGAAGCAGAAATTTATGGGAAAATTGGGTAAGGCAGTAAGTTCGCCAGAGCCCTATTTAATCGACAGCCAAGGCAAAGACGCCGAACTACTGAAGCGAATCTATGCTGCCTACCAGGCCGCTGATCGGATTACCCAAAAAACATTCGCCGAGGTATCGGCTACTTTGCTAAAAATTAAACCTCTGAAGGATCCATCAGAATCAGAATGAATCTAACACGGGCCGTGCTACGATTGGGAGCGTGACAGCATCTCGATCAAAGAATACGCACCCCCTGTTCCCACGCCCCCCCGGAGCTCGAAAGCCAGGACTTCACGAAAGGGGAATTTCTACCCCTGACACCCCCCGTGTGCGACATGGATACGTCAAAGGATTTGATGGAACCCGTCTTTTTTACAGTTCTGAGGGCGAGGGAATCCCACTCGTTTTTTGCTACGGCTTAGTTTGCTCAAGCCTGCATTGGACCTACCAGATCCAGCACTTCAGTAAAAAGTACCGCACGATTTGGTTCGATTATCGAGGCCATCACAACTCTGCAACACCCAAAAACTTAAAAAGTATCACCCTCGAAAATATCGCGCGCGACCTGAACACCGTGCTCGAAGAGCTTCATGTAAGCGATGCCGTATTTTTAGGCCACAGCATGGGCGTAAATGTGGTTCTTGAATATTATCGGCAAAACCCGGATCGAGTTAAAGGGCTGATTCTGGCGAACGGTACAGCGCGCCCCCCGCTCGAAAATCTTTTCAAAACCAATCTGTCCCAACTCGGATTTGATATTCTAAAAAAAGCGCAGGGCCTCTCGCCTTCACTATTAAAGAAGCTTTGGAAGCTTCAGGAGAAAAGTTCCCTGGCGCGCTCGATGGTGGCGTTTGGCGGATTTAATCCTCATCTTACTCCAAAAGAAGATATCGAACTCTACGTACAGCAGGTTTTAGCTATGGATCCGTCGCTTCTCATTCAACTGATTGAGAGCTATAACAATTACGATGCGTCGGCCTGGCTACCCGGTGTCGAAGTGCCTACTTTAGTGATCGGCGGAGAAACGGATAAAATGATTCCTCTGCCGCAACAGGAGCTGATGGCTCAGCTCATTCCGAATAGCCGGTTGGAAGTCATTCGTCATGGCTCGCATTGCCCCCAAATGGATCTACCCGAGCTCTTTAACTTGAAGCTCGAAAAATTTTTGGCCGAGATCAACTATGTCCCAGGGTCCAGTCCGACCACGGGAATCGCCAGTCGACCCAAACAGAAGCATCGATCTCCTGCTCCAGCAACATCCTCCTAAACGCCTCCATGCACTTCTGCCCATGGCATTTACCTTCGCCTACATGGGTAACCGAAAGCACAGCCTCAGGCGACTTTAAGTGGCCACTGCGAATGCGCTCTAGAACATGATCGATCGTAAGCCCTAAACAAGAACAAAGCACCCGATCGGGGCACGCGGTTTCGACCTTCGGTTCACCCAAGTTTCGAATTGCTACTCCGCGATGAATTTTTTCTTGGCAGGCCAGTTTCTTTAACCCATCCACTTCAATCTCGCACAAACCACAGCTTCCGTCTGGGCAATCCAAGACGTCGGCCGAGCGCCCTTGCCCCATTTCAAATAAAGCCAACGAAACCGAAATCTGCTCTCGAACCATCCGTCGCTCACCATTTACAATAATTTCAACCTTTTCAGCCGAAGACTCAGATCGCTCGATTGCCCGCAAAAAGGCCTCATCATCGGTAGCAGCAGCCTTAGGCTTACGAATTCCGCGAACTTCCCAAAGGAGATGATGAGGAACTCCTACCTGAACGAGCTGCACCTGTTTTTGATCTTTCCAAGGTATTGCATCCAACTCAAGCAACCCCGTTACACGAACATTGCCTAAAACATCGCCCCGGCGATTCACCGCCACGGCCGATTGCCCTACTTTCCAGGGTTTTCTTCCTCTCCATGGCAGCACAATCTGAGAGATCGTTTTCTGCTCCTGAAGATGAAGAAGTGAAATCGTTTGACTGGGGCACGCTTGCACACAAATGCCACACGAAGTGCACAGTGATTCATCCAAAATCGGGGCATTCCTTGGAATTTTACCCAGTTGGATTGCCCCCACGGGACACGCCTTTGCGCAAAGATCGCAACCAATCTGCTCGATACACTCAATCGAGGGAGCCGGTTGGGCGAGATGCTTCGCTTTGGGCACACCGCTAAATTGTTGTAGCGTAGTTAAGTCAGAGGGAGACAACCACTTCCCTTGATACGATGGAAGATAGGGCTCTTCTCGATGCCGCTGTAGATGCTTCATTCGATTACGAGCCTTACGAAACTTCTTCTCGAGGAATTCCTTTCGGTCACCCAACTCAAGCGCAAGGGCTTTTGCAACTTTACCTGCAAGCCACCTACCGCGCTCCTCTTCTAAGATCCACCCCTCTAAATCATCCTCGCGTCTCGAACTCGCAGTCTGTTCGAGTTCAAACAACGCCGAACCCAAGGGGTACTCGCGAACACCTTTTCCGTCTCTAAACGGACCCGCCGAAACCACCCTCGCCACCTCGAGATGCCGCACACCCTGACTATCTTGAACTCGAAATGACCAGAGCAATGGCGACTTTCGCACCAAATCGGTCGGCCGGCCCTCTAAAACTTTGCCGCCCAATATCTCAAATCTTCTCTTCTCCACTTCCCAACCGGCGTAACGTTTTCCACCCCAATTAGCATCGATTTCTAAACAAATTACGTGAGCAACACCCTGAGCAAGAAGGGTGCTGCCAAATCGAAACGCTTCGTTCCCTGTTCCAAGAATCACAGTGGTGGGATCCCACTGAACATGACTCTCTTTTTGAAGTCGCTCAGCTGTGGCTAATGGAATCACTCCTGAACTATCTGAGCCCGGAAACGGATCGGGGCATCGCGAATCTTGCGTAATCTTGACTACCGCTCGACACTGAATTCGATGAATGCGCTTTTGAACATCCTCAACCAAAACAATGCCGCCCGTTCCAGACAAAGGAATCACGCCGCGCACATTCATTCCGTCGCCGCCATAAAGACCAACGGTAAGGCCCATGTTTGAACCCAACAGTGAGAGCTCTTTTACCCCAGCCGATGGCCAATGCCTCAGTCGAGGTCCGGCAACCACAGCCAAGTCAACTTTTCCATCCCGAATGGACAGTTCACCCAGATTACTCATTACGTCTTCTCCAAAAATACGTCAC
>CANJNU010000220.1 GCA_947475645.1 Bacteriovoracaceae bacterium
AATCTCTTTTTTGAAAATTCAACTCGCACGCGAAATTCATTCGATTTGGCTACTCGCAGACTCGCTGGCTCTACCCTTACCGTTGCCGTTTCTGGATCAAGTGTAAGTAAAGGCGAAACCTTGATCGACACCGCAAGAAACATTGAAGCCATGGGCGCGCATTGCCTGATCATGCGCCACTCGGCCTCGGGCAGCCCTCTCTTTTTAGCCCGTAATCAATCGATGCCGGTAATCAATGCGGGCGACGGTTTTCACGAGCACCCCACCCAGGCACTTCTCGACGCCTTTACGATGGAGGAAAAGCTAGGAAGCTTACTAGGAAAGAAAGTTCTCATCGTTGGCGATATCGCTCATTCGCGTGTGGCTCGATCGAATATTCATATTCTAAAGAGGCTTGGAGCCCGTGTTGTTGTGTGCGCGCCGCCGTCTCTTCTTCCTCCTTATTTGGAGTCTTGGGGAGTTGAAATCGCGCTTCGCCCCGAGGAAGTTCTCAGTGAGGCCGATGCCGTGATGGCGCTTCGAATTCAGTCCGAACGTCAGAATAAAATGCAAATTCCGTCAATGGCTGAATATGCAAAGTTCTGGGGCATTAACCGCGAAAGATCGAAGCTTCTCAAACCGGGGGCAATTATTCTGCATCCTGGCCCGATTAATCGTGGGGTTGAACTCGATCCCGAGGTCGCTGACGGTCCTCACTCCGTGATACTTGACCAGGTCTTTAACGGGGTACTGATTCGCATGGCCGTTCTAGCGGCAGTTTGTAACCCCGACGGACTTCAACGCTGGCTGAATGAATACCCTGAGGAAGGTCATCGCAATGAATGAACCCATTTTGATTCGGGAAGCGCGAATTCTGGACCCCACTCAAAACCTCGACAGTCCAGGCGATCTTCTCATCGAGAACGGAAAAGTTTCAGCGATTGATGGCCCGGGAAAGATTCCCTCTCATCGAGCTCAGCGGATTATCGAAGCCCGAGGATTACTTCTCACCCCTGGTTTTATCGACCTTCACGTCCACTTGCGTGAGCCTGGGCTCGAATATAAAGAGTCGATCGAGACCGGAACTCGCGCAGCGGTAGCCGGAGGGTTCACGTCGGTGGCTTGCATGGCAAACACGTTGCCCGTAAACGACTCGCCCTACATCACCGCATTTATTCGGGAACGCGCAAAGGCGGTAGCCCTTTGCCGGGTTCACATTGTGGGTGCCGTAACTCAGGGACTTCGGGGCCAAGAGCTTGCTGAGATCGGCGGCATGGTGGCTGAGGGTGCGGTCGCAATTAGCGACGATGGAATGCCAGTTATGAACTCCTATTTAATGCGCAAGGCCATGGATTACGCCCGAGCGTTTGGCATTCCGATTATTAGCCATGCTGAGGACACCCACCTAGTAGCCGGTGGCGTGGTGAATGAAGGCGTGATCTCAAACGAACTCGGACTTCGCGGAAATCCGGCTGCCGCCGAGGAAATTATGGTTGCACGCGAAATCGCGCTTTGTCGCCTTACCCGAACGCCCATTCATATTCAGCATGTTTCCACCGAGGTTGCGCTCGAGCATATTCGCAGAGCGAAAGATGCTGGGCTTCCCGTTACCGCAGAGGCTTCTCCTCATCATTTACTTCTCACCGAAGAACACGTTCGTGGATACGACACGCGATTTAAGATGTCGCCCCCGCTTCGCACGGCACGCGATGTCGAGGCTTTGCGACAGGCTGTGGCCGATGGTCTGATTGATGTTATCGCAACCGATCACGCGCCTCATGGCGAAATCGATAAGGCCGTCGAGTTCGACCATGCCTCCAACGGTGTGATTGGACTTCAAACCGCAATTCCAGCTACCTATCAATTGGTTGAGGACGGCATCATTCCACTGAGACGCTGGGTAGAATCACTTACGTCCGGACCCGCTCGCATTCTGAATCAGCGACTGGGCTCGCTTCGAGTCGGAGCCGAAGCCGACATGACCTTACTACAAACCGGGCACGAATGGATTTTTACTGACGATCACGTTCTTTCGAAAAGTAAAAACTCGCCCTTTTTGAACTGGAAGTTTAACGTTCGCGTAGCATTTACACTGGTTCGTGGGAAAGTGGTTTATGAACACCAAGCCTGAACCCAAAAGATCCAAGGGAGTTCTGGTTCTCGAAGATGGTACTGAGTTCGAAGGCCTTCTCTGCGGAGCCCCTTTGGCCCATCCTGCTGGAAAAGGATACGGAGAGGTCGTATTCAATACTTCTCTAACCGGATATCAAGAGATTCTAACGGATCCCTCGTATGCCGGACAGATGATTTGCATGACAGCCGCTCACATCGGCAACACAGGCCTAAACGCCGAGGATAACGAGAGTTCGAAGATGTGGTGCAGCGGTTTTATTGTTCAGGAGCTTTGCGAGAGTCCTTCAAACTGGAGCGCGAATACTGCGCTCGAAGAGCAACTTGAGCTCCACGGCATACCCGTTCTCACCGAGGTGGATACAAGAAGCCTGACTCTCCATCTTCGTTCGCGCGGGGTACTCCGAGGCATTCTCGTTCCCGCGAACGAACGCTCACTCGCTCAGAAACTGATCCAAGCCCTTCCTCCTTTTGAGAATCGCGACCTCATCTCAGAAGTAACCACTCGCGCTCCCTATTCCTGGCATGCCAGCTCTCGTCGATATTCGGTGGTGGTACTCGATTTTGGAGTGAAGTGGAACCTGCTACGAAGCTTGGCAAAACTCGGCTGCGATTTAGAGGTCGTTCCCGCGAGCACCACAGCAGATGAAATTTTGGCGCGAAGGCCGGATGGAGTCTTCCTCTCGAACGGCCCGGGTAATCCCAAAGCAGCCCCCTACGCAATACGCGCGGTGCATCAGCTAATTGGGAAGTTGCCTATTTTTGGGGTGTGCATGGGCCACCAGATTCTTTCTCTGGCCGCCGGGGCTGACACCTACAAAATGAAGTTTGGTCACCGAGGTGGAAACCAGCCCGTTCAAGACCAAGAGACCCGACATGTGGAGATTAGCTCTCACAATCACGGCTACTCCGTTGATGCAAAGTCACTCCCCGCCGACGTAGAAGTGACGCATATCAACTGCAACGACCAGAGTGTTGAAGGAATTCGAATTCAGAATAAGAGCGCCTTTTCGGTGCAATACCATCCCGAGGCATGCCCAGGTCCCCATGATTCCCAGGCTCTCTTTCTTCGCTTTGTCGAATTGATGGATCAATGGCACACTCGGAATACCGAAACGTCAACCCAGTAAGGACAGTGCATGTATCAGAAGTACTTGGAACCGGTAATCGAAGAGTTCACCACAGGCGAATACTACCGAGAAGTCTATCAGGCCAAGCAAGAGTACTTCGACAAG
>CANJNU010000221.1 GCA_947475645.1 Bacteriovoracaceae bacterium
CGACTGCACTGAATTTGCAAGTTGCAGATGAAATGCCGGACGATGATCGAGCTTAAGCAGAGCCCGTCGGGTAACCTTATCTTCGGAGAAAACATTTCCGTCTTTATGAATTACAGCCACGGCGTGGTTGAGCGTGCTGAGTGGGAACGGCGGAACGGCCTCTCCCGTAACGTCGAACGGAGTTCCGAGCAGAAATAAGGTTCCTTCTTGAGAAAGAGCATTGGCGGCATTTCGGAACTCTGGGCCCCAGGCAGTTACCGGCGTTTCCGTGTTAGATTGCGCAATCTGATTGAGGTCAATGAGGTAGCCGATGGCGCGTGCCTTCTTGTCGCGTAGCTTCTTTAAAAGCCGTACATGTTGGTAAGGGGAAAGGGGAAGTGGCTCGTCGAGTTTCTTTGAAGTGGAATCGTCGAGGGTAATGAGAACGATCTGAGAATCGGGATGAGGCTGTACGCCGCGTGCCATGCGCCAATCATAGAGATTGGCTTCAAAGAGATTGAACTCCAGATTCATGAGAAAGGTTGCAAGAGCAACGGCCCCGAGAAGCAGTACTACTTGATTTCTTAGACTCGGATATTGAGACCATTTGATTCGCATTGTCATGTGTGGCAATGAAGTTAAAGCAAATCCTGTACCCAGTCTGCCCGTCTAACCGATTGTAATTAATGGTCTTTTTTTTAAGCACTTCGTTCGAATTCTTAAGAAGTGTATGAAAATGTGACAGTTGAATAATAATTCAACGGGTCGATTGCGCCCTTCGAAGGCGATACGATAAAACGGATGTTCATGAAAGTTAATACGGTGAGTTTCCGGTCTCCCACAGCGGCGCAAGAGTTTACAGATTCTTTTCGGCAAACAGGATTCGCCGTGGTGAGCGATCATTCGATTGAACCTCAGCTGATTGAGCAGTCATTTAGTGAATGGCAACGATTCTTCGCTTCAGAGGAAAAGC
Source organism: Bacteriovoracaceae bacterium (assembly GCA_947475645.1). Classification (GTDB taxonomy): domain Bacteria; phylum Bdellovibrionota; class UBA1018; order UBA1018; family UBA1018; genus CANJNU01. The sequence goes on from CANJNU010000221.1 coordinate 953, forward strand.
AATTATATCGATTTGATCCCGTAAAACAGTCGGGATACTTTCCGTTTCGCACCGAGAACGCCAAGGACTACTCAAAGAAAGATTTGAAAGAGTTTTATCATCACTATCCTTGGGATCGATTTCCCGAGCGGGTGAGTGTGTATACGCCTCAGCTTTATAGCGCCCTTTTAGAGATGTCGCGAGTTTTGCTGGGTTGGGTAGAGCAATGTACTCCGTTAGAAGTGCGGAGGGGCTTCTCGGTGCCGCTTTCTCAAATGATCGATGGAAGTCAGGAAATTTTACTTCGCGCGATTCATTACCCGCCCCTTACGGGAAGTGAAGAGGTGGGTGCGGTGCGGGCCGCCGCTCATGAGGACATTAACCTGATTACGTTACTACCGGCAGCAACGGCGCCCGGTTTGCAAGTCAGGGATTTAAAGGGAGTCTGGCATGAAGTGCCTTGTGATCCCGGTACGGTAGTGGTGAATTCGGGAGACATGCTGAAGGCGGCTAGTAGAGATTATTATCCGTCTACAACTCATCGAGTAATGAATCCGGTGGGCGAGGCCTCGCGTCTACCTCGCTATTCGATGCCGCTTTTCTTGCATCCTCGCCATGATGTGGTTCTCTCTCCTGGTTTAACTGCAGGAGAATATCTTCATCAGCGGCTTCGCGAGATTGGCCTTAAGTCTTAATTGATTAATTGTTGATTTCGCGCGGAGATGCGGGCCAGCCCGTTTCGCATGCGTCTTTCGAAGGCAGCTGATCGCGAATCACTCGATCGGCGATGGATTGTGAAGCGGGGCATGAAGCTGATGCTTTGTATCCCGATCTGCGATCGAAGGTGATCTCGATCAGTTCGCTGCTGAGATGAAAATTTTGAGGAGGCTCGCTTTCGAGCGCTTGGTTCATAAAGCTGGTCCAAATGGGAAGTGCCGATGTGGCGCCGGTGAGAACGATCTTCCCTGATCCTGTTTGGTCCTGCCCCACCCAAACGACCGTGGTAAGCTGGGGCGTATATCCCGCAAACCAAGCGTCGCGATGATTGCTCGTGGTTCCTGTTTTCCCTGCAGCGGGACGCTCGAAGCCCAAATTATGCGCTGACTTTGCAGTTCCTTCTGTAAAGACGGATTGCATCGTGTCCGTAATTAAATCAGCGGCTGCGGCGGTGATTTTGGCTTTAGGATGCGAGATAAATCGAGCAAACGCAGTTCCATCCTCTTGAGTAATCGCACGAATGACTGTGAGCTCGTTCTGTTCTCCGTGATTAGCAATAACCGAATAGGCCCTGAGAAGTTCTACGGGCGACATTTCTGCAACACCTAGACTCAGAGAGGGAACCTCTGGAAGCTCTGACTCGATGCCCAGTTCGCGAGCGGTTTTGATGATCTCTGAAAGTCCAACCTCTATGCCTAATTTGGCTGCAACCGTGTTGACCGAATGCGAGAGTGCTGTTCTGAGCGTAATCCAGCCCATAAACTCTTTCTCATAGTTCTTGGGTGACCACTCCTGCTTGCCGTGGTCGTAGTTCAGTTTCCAAGGCGCGTCCTCTAAGGGATAGGCAGGTGAGTAGGGCGCGCCACTGGGGCCTCTACCTTTAATGTAGGCGGTAAGGTAAACGAAAGGCTTGAATGTCGAACCCACTTGTCTTCGCATATTTAAAATGCGGTTGAAGTTCGACTGAGCATAGCTTCGCCCCCCTACCAGTGCACGAATAAATCCGGTATTATGATCGACGCAAGCCAGGGCCCCTTCGAGTCGATCCTTGCCCGATAGTTTAAGATTTTTCTCAAGTTGGTTCACCCCAGCGGTTACGGTTCGCTGTGCGGACGAGTTGATGTTCATGTCGAGCGTGCTATAAACGCGAAGTCCCGCCTGGGGAAGATCACTGTCAGGAATGCGGCCCCCCACCTGTCGAAGAAGCTCGGCCTTTACATAGTCTGAAAAATAAGGAGCCTTATTTGCGAAATTTTGAGGGGGCGCGAGGCGAATTGCCTGCTTGATTGCTAAGGCGGCTTCCTCTGGGGCGATTTGTTGAGTCTCCACCATCCTCTTTAAAACTAACTTTTGTCGTTCAACGGCACGAGCGCGATGCGTATAAGGAGAGTAAAATCCCGGACCCTTAATTAAACCAGCTATGAGAGAAATCTCGGCGAGGTTCAGATCTTCTAGTTTCTTGCCGAAGAAAAGTTCGGCCCCCTCTGCAATACCCCGAACTTCAAGCTGTCCTACCTGGCCGAGATAAACCTCATTGAGGTAGCGCTCGAGAATTTGCTCCTTCGAAAAAGTTCCCTCCAGTAAGGGTGCAAGAAAAATCTCGGGGGCCTTTTTAAGGAGATCCTTCTTTTTCCGAGCCAGAAGATTTTTTACCAGCTGTTGAGTAATAGTGCTGCCGCCCTGAG
>CANJNU010000222.1 GCA_947475645.1 Bacteriovoracaceae bacterium
CATGACATCGCCGTTCACACTCTTAAAAGAAGAGAGTACCGACTTCCTTCTATTACTCGCAGGCCTTTTCCTCTTCACAGGAATGGTTCTCGTCTCGGACTCGTTCGCAAATACGGGCCCAGAAACCAGCCCTATGATTCAGGTTGGCGCGGGCTTTGAGAATTCGGGTAATGGCACAACCGTACTCCTGCGGGTCAATCTCGGATATCGCCGCTCGGATGGATCGATCGAGTCAACCGACCCCATCGCTCCTGATCAAGTCATTCTGGCGCACATCAGTGGAAACATGTCGCTTGTTGATCTGAATGGCAATCAACCCGTGTCCTTCGCAGACCTTACGTTTACTCCGATCGAAACCCAGCAGCGCTTAGTAAGAAACCCAGAAGTGGGCGCCATCGTGTACGGAAATCTCAAACTACTCAGTACTCAAATTGAGCGTAATATTGCGATCGACGAGTATTTGGGAATCAAGGTTTCGGTACTGGCCATTGGAATCGGAGTCTCTCAACTCGAAGATCAAACTGCACGCGTTTACGCGCAGGTCGCGGCAAGTGCGTTAGGTTACGCCATGGCTTCGCATGTGAACGATCAGCTAGCCACTTTTCACGGAATGCGCGTCATAGGAACCAACGCAGAAGCGGGCGTTCTATTCAACCTCTCTAGCCAAATTCGCATTCGTCTCGCTGCCGGTGGTGCCGCCGATATTAACTGGTGGGGATCCGCCTTCCAGTCCAATCTCAGCGCCTATACATCCCTTCGCGCAGACATTACCCGATTCTTTCAGATTTTCGCTCAAGCAGGCATCAATACATTCTGGGACAGTCAAAACAGCTTTTCAGCGAGCGCGTCGCAAGTGATGGTCGGTATCGCCGTAAGCTACTAGAGATCCAAAATAATGGGTAGCACTATGGGCTTACGCCCGATAGATGATTCAAAAAACCGCCGTAATTCTATACGCACTGTTTCCTGCAAATCCATCTCTACATTGCCCGTTTTTAGCTCAAGCTCGTATTTTAATACAACCTTACGGGCCACGTTCTTAGCCTCTTCAATAATGAACGCTTCTTGCTGCTCATGAGTGAGCCCCTTCGCAATAATCTCGGGACCCGACATAATACGCCGGGTTTCACGGTTTCTCACCATCAGGGCAAACACAATTCCCTTTTCTCCCATTTGTCGACGCTCACGAAGAACGAGTTTCGAGATATCGTTTCCATCGCGGCCTTCTACAAGAATACGAGTCTCCTCGATGTGATCCACTTTCTTAAATTCATCGCGGGTCAAATCAAGCACGTCGCCATTCACTGCGAGCATTACATTTTCTGGCGGAATTCCGGCTTCTCTAGCCAATTCGGCATGCCGAACTAAGTGGCGGTACTCGCCGTGAATTGGAAGAAAGAATCTTGGTTTACAAAGCTCAAGCATCTGCTTCAGTTCGGGACGTGTTGCATGTCCCGAAGCATGAATCGAATGAACGGCGCCATGTAATACATCGGCACCTTGTTTAAAAAGCTGATTGATCATGCGACCAATCGCCTTTTCATTTCCTGGGATAAATTTTGAGCTCATCAAAACGCGATCGCCTTGCTGAAGCTTGAGCAAAGGATGTTCACCATTAGAAACACGTATCAACGCCGAGCGATACTCACCCTGGCTGCCGGTCGAAAGTACAATAATCTTATTTCGCGGGTATCGATGAATCGAATCCATCGGAATAATCACGCTCTCGTGATCACCCGAATTCAAGTAACCGAGCTCGGCTCCCAGGCGCACATTCTGCTCCATGGTTCTTCCGGCAAGGGCCACTTTCTTGCCCATCTTCTTAGCTAGATCAAGAATTTGGCCCATGCGCGACACATTCGAAGCAAACATCGCCACCAGGGTTAATCCCTCGGCAGCGGCGAACAGATGTTCAAAGGCTTGGTAGACTTGATTCTCACTTAAAGAGTGTTCATGCCGATCAACGTTGGTCGAGTCCGACATTAAGAGCAATACACCCTGATCGCCCGCCGCTCCAAATACGTCCAAATCCATCGCGGTTCCTATAAAGGGCGCCGGATCGATTTTAAAGTCGCCCGTATGAATGATCCTTCCCACGGGGGTCTCAATAATCATCGCCGCCGAATCGACGATGCTATGATTCACGGATGCTGTTTTTACACTGAAGTGTTTGAAGTTAATCACTTCGCCCATCTGAAAGGTACGAAGATCAACACGATCGGTAAGTCCATATTCTTTTAAGCGTTCACGCAACAAAAGCGACGAAAATGGAGATGCAAATACTGGCGCCTTCACGCCTGACTTTAAGAGAAATGGAATCGCACCCACATGATCTTCATGACCATGAGTTACCAAAATTCCGCTTACTTTCTCACGCCGCTCAATCAAATATGAAAAATCTGGGATCACGAACTCGACCCCAAAGTGATCAAGGTCGGAGAAAAGAAGTCCGCAATCTACTACAAGAATCTCGTCCTCCCACTCCAGCACTAAACAATTCATTCCAATCTCGCCCAGGCCCCCCAAAGGTAAGATTCGTAAACCATTCAGAGGGGCTTTAACTTTTTTCTTTGGGGCAGGAGTGTCTTTGCTCAAAGGACCGCTTCTTTCATGAATGAGTGAACTTGCCCAGCTCGGTCGCCAGACCAGATCATTTGCTCAACTCGCGCAGCCAAAACATCGGCGGCGACGTCTGATTCTTCTCCCACCACCAAATCGGCAAATTGGCGTGTGGGCTCCAAAAACTCTCGATGCATAGGACGGACCGTATCGTAATACTGCCGAATAATGCTATCCAAACTTCTTCCCCGCTCACGTACGTCGCGATGCAAACGGCGAATAAATCGAATGTCGGCCTCAACATGAAGGTAAACCTTTAAATCGAAGAGATCCCGAATCGTCGGATCCCAGAGGGTATAAATCCCCTCCATCACAATGGCCCTACAAGGCCCTATTGTTTCAGTTTCGAGAGTTCGCCGGCTCGTTTTGTAGTCATAAACAGGAATTTCTACCTGCTCGCCCTGCTTCAACCGGCGAAGGTGTTCGTGGAGTAAATCCCAGTCAAAGGCACCCGGATGATCAAAATTGAACTCGCCCCTCACCTTCAAATCTGCGGGAGGGGCCGTCATGTAATAAGAGTCCTGATGAAGAAGTGCCACCGAGCGCGAATCACCGAATTTCTCCGATACTCGCCCAAGGATCTTCTTTGAGAACGTCGTTTTCCCAGAGCCTGAACCGCCTGCAATTCCGATCAAATACATGGGGTCACGCACTAACATACTTGACGAAATTTTGCGCCTTTTTGATTTGCCGCGTC
>CANJNU010000223.1 GCA_947475645.1 Bacteriovoracaceae bacterium
AGGCCAGACGAAGGTAGTGAGTTCAGAAAAATTGAATAAGCTAAATCCTACGGCTCCTACCGTAAAGAGCCACGCTGTAGTCCAAAGGCGATCGTTCTTTTTTAAGAAATTCTTACTATAGGAAAGAAAGCAAGCATAGCTGAGGCAATTTAAAGCAGTAAGAAGGTCGCCAATGACGGTTGAATTACTGAGTGTGAATTCTTCAACTCGGCGAAGCGATATGACGCCTAAAAGAGCTGAAAGAAATCCTATCGCTTTTCTGAGTGTGAGTTGTTCCTGTCCTCTGAGAGTCACAATCATGAGGGTGAAAATTGGGATAAGCGTGTTAATTACAGCGCTGTTGGTGGGTGTGGTTCGAGCCAGGCCCAATAAAAATGCGCCTTGATTAATCATAACCCCGAGCAAAGAGAATCCAATCAGCGGCAAAATGAATTCACGATTCAGTGTGGGTGATTTTTTTTTACTCGCCCAAGCTATTAGAAGCAGTAGAGCTGCGGTAACGATAACTCGAATCGTTGCCCAGGTAAGCGGTGGGAAAAACTGCAGTAGGCCTTTGCTTACAATATAGTTAACGGAAAATAGAAGCTGCACCATCAGAAGGGCTGCAAAAACTTGCGCACGTTGCATGCCTCAATGGTACCATCGAATTCAGCGAACTCCATGGTTTCGATCAGTATTCGGTCAGTATGCGGTCAGTATGCGATGGATATTAAAAAAGGGTAATCGATGAATAGTTCAAAAATAGCCTCTTATTTCGTCGTTTTTTTGACTCTCATAGGTTTTCATCGAGCCGAGGCTTTCATTACTCAGTTGCCCTTAAGCCTGGCGCAAGAGGTTTTATCCGAAACAGTTCCCACTGCGTTTGCGCCTTTTGATTTGAAGGTAGAAGACTATCAGCTCGAGTGGGTTGGGCAGCCGTTATCGCAGGTTGATCTTAGCTGGATGCCGGGTTCGCTTCAGTGGGTGAGGGTTGCAAGTGTATTTTCGCTACCTCGCGCACGCCTACGGCTAGCGGTGAAGAGTTCTCAGGCTGTGACCGGATTAGTTTCGAACGCGGGGTTTCATCAAGCGCTATCGAGAACACGTGGGGGCCCTGCCGATATTTTCGAGGTTCAGCTTCCTGTAGCGCTTTTGTCTGGTGCGGAGAATTCGATCGAAGTTACGTTGCGAGCGGGTAAAGAGACTCGAAAGGGAACCGTGCGGCTTCGCTTTAAAGCTCGGCCCGAGTTGGGAGAAAATCGGATATTTACCGATCCGTCGTGTTCACGATTTGGTGTAACAGCGACGGGTTCTGCGCAAAGCTCGAAAAACCCGGGATGGGCTTACATGGGGTGTCGTCTTACCGAGCTTGAGGGACTGCCCCAATTAGCATCAAGTCTCGAGATTTTTACGTTCTGGGATAATGTGGGACAGAGTCTTCAAGTGGGCGGGGTAAGTACACCTTCTACGTCGGTTTCGGTTTGGCCACTTCGCCTAAGATCTGATCCCGGCACGATTTCGCTCGCAACCGAATCGGGAGTGAGGGCCGACGTTTCCTATCGAATGGCCCCCGTTTATCGGCGTGGATCCTTGGGTTTAGGTGTGGGTCCCTACACCAATGATTTTCAAGGATCGGAATCAGTGATGGGGCAGTGGGCTCCCTCTCTTACTTTGTACGGATCTTATTTTATTACCGAGCAAATTCGCTTAGTGAGTTTTGGCGCTGCCACCATCTACCGGCCCGTGACTACCGATCTGGGTGTTTATTTGCACACTGAGTACTTGAAGCTCTTGGATGATCGATTGGTGGTGAGTGTTTTACTCGGAGTACATGCGAACGGATTTCGGGATGGAAATACTTATCGCCTGATTATGGGGGCTCCTCAGGGGTTCGAGCTCAAGCTCGTGGATACGTTTTCGAAAGCAAAAAACTTTGTAGCGGGAGCGTTCATTTATCCAGAGATTCAAGAAAAGTCTTATTATAACGTTTGGTTAAGGTGGGGGGCTGGGGCTTATTTTGGAGAAGTGAATTACATTAGTTGGAGCGAGAAAATTGACGCGAATTCTTACCGGTCCCGAAGCCTCGGTGTTTGTCTCGGTTTTCCGGTGGCTCGCTTCCTTTAAAAGGACGCCTAAGACAACGCAATGAGTCAGTGCTATTTTTTTAAGCCCGTTTTTCTTTGTTGAAAACTGCGTAGGATGAGAGTAGTCACGGGTATCTCTTCTAATCGATGTCTCCATCGTCTAGAGGCCTAGGACACTCCCCTTTCACGGGAGTAACCGGGGTTCGAATCCCCGTGGAGACGCCATTTTTGATTATTCGATGAAAGACCCTTCATACGCGAGAGCGTAGCGAAGGGTTTTTTCATTTCGTATCGGACAGTTACGCCATCATTCGCGGCTTCTAAAACTTGGTTCGATAGTATGTCATTTAGGAACTCACGACGTTCTCGCACTGAACGCGATAACCATAACGATTTCGCGTTGGTAGCCAGTTCGATAATGGTTTTCGCATTTTCCATGCAGGCGTTGTTGATGGCGACGTTGGCTTCCTCCAACTGCCGGGAGTAGTAGCGCCGGTCGGAGCGCACGCGGTCAATCTGGCGGCGGTAGCCCTTTTCGTCGAGAACGCCCTTTTTGTAATCCCGGTACGCCTCGTCCTCTTTGTCTTCGAGTTCCTTGAGCGCGTCGTTGTAGGAAGCCGCTTCACGCTTTGTCGCGGCGATGGCTTTGTGCTGAGTCTCGTTCAGGGCTTCAGCAAGTTCTTCGGCGAAGGACTCAGTAATTGAAATCGAGTCCACCGCAGCTTCAAGCTGCGCCCAAATCTTTTCCTCATGGATGTACATTCCCGCGAGTGACCTATGAATCTTCCTACCGTTGCTACAGCGATATAGATTGTAGCGGACCATCTCTTTTGTTGTCTTACGTTCTTTCACCCTTGGTTCCGACGTGATGAAGCATCCGCACTCCGGGGTCGCGCATTTCAGCCAACCTCCGCCGAAGATGCCCTTTGCATTTCTCGACATCGCCCTTTTGCCGAATGTGTCTTGCACGTCGTCCCAAAGACGCTTCGGGATAATTCGCTCGTGTTTGCCGGGATACTCTTTCTCGTCCCAAATGAAGCGATCATCGTAAAAGATATTCTTCAGTCGCTTCTCGATGGCGCTAACGTGATAGTTATTGACCTTGCTCGGAGGGATGAAGCCCTCAGCGATAATCTGTTTTCTAATATCATCGAAGGGTAGAGGGCTATCTACGCCATCCATTACTCGTAGTTCAAACTCGCGCCGAACCTGCCGTACATTCTTATCGAGTACGTCGGGGACGATGATCG
>CANJNU010000224.1 GCA_947475645.1 Bacteriovoracaceae bacterium
CACTTCGCGATCTGCGGGAGCAATCTTTCTCTCTAAATACTGATCGTAGAAATTCTCGATGCAGAAATTCACTTCCCACATCAGCTTCTCTTCATCGAACCGAAGCTGAAACGCTTCGAGGGGTGCAGCTAAGGCCGTTGGCTTAGCCTTCACTTGCAGAGCCACCAACTGATCAATAACCCGCTCATAAAGGTGTCGTTCGATATCGGCGTTGCATACGCCTTGAAGCTCTCTTAGCAAGGTAACGTCGCCTAGATCTTCTAGCAGAATGAAGCCCCGATCTGCATCGTAGTCGAGTACAGTGGGTACGTCGATGCCGCTTCGCTTCAGTAGTTTCTGTACTGCCAAAAATGGCAAATTCTCACCCAGAGCAGAAAACGACTCCATCTTCATAACGATGAAGGTCTGATTCGCCGAATGAACCCGATAGTAAACTCGCGTACTCGCATCTCCGGGCAATCTATCAATCGAGTCGATTACTTTTGACGACTTCACCCAACTTTTCAGTTCTTCCTTCATTTCTTCCATGATGCGCAACTCCTCTATCGTTTTCTGATGATTCACAATTTTCGAATTCCTTTTTGAACCCTCGCAAACTCTGCGGATCGAAGAATAGGATTACTTAAAGGCGCGCGGAGAGCAATCGTTCTGCGTGCCTTTTCTAACAACTTTCCAATCAGTTCGGGGGTATAAGGAGCGAATTTTCTATTTTTATCAAAAAACTGAAGCAAACTGACTAAAGCGCGCGGATCGTAGCCAGTCTGATAAAGCAGATCAACCGCGGTACCTACACTTTCTAGGCGCTCGTCTTCAGAAAATTCAAAGACCTCGAATGCAGACTGTTTCAAGACCAGGGATGCCTCAAGTTTTCGAATCAAGAGGCCACGATCCAAATTCGCCAATTCTAATGCAATCACAGCGGCCACCTCTGCTTCGAGGCGAACCCCACGAAGCACGTCGGTTGAGAGATAAAGTCCGCCATAAGGAATTGAAAAGCTACGCCACTGAGACGCAACGGCCTGGATAAGAGAGCATTCGCGTGGGAGAAACACTCGATCCTTGAGAGAAGCCGAAAGGCGCTCCACCATGCGACAAATCCATTCCTCGGCTTCGGGGTCGCGGTCCTTTTTCACTTGTCGCTCGAGACGCTCTGAAAAACCCAAGAGAGTACTTTGATGACGCTCAAGCACCTCCTGTGGTGGCAGACTTTTGACTACCGGAGGCGGCGTGGTGCAGCTAGCGCAGAGAGAAATAAGCAACACTGCCATTCTGCAGCGTTTCCGCCCATTTTGCGCTCGATTTCGAAAACCCGTTTGCATTTCACGGCTGCTTAGATACATTTATTGTCAATTCTAACAACCTTGGAGACTATCCGCACATGAAAAAGCTAGTACATACCTTTCAATTTCTAGTTCTTGCTCTCGTTGCTGCTTTTTCAACGGGTTCGAGAGTGAACGCGTCTGATATTATTCCGGTCATTTCTGCCGCTGCTCAAATCGAGATCATGAAAGCCAATGTTGAATCCCTCGATCTGATTAATTGGAAAGTGGGCGACAACGCAAAGTTTAATGTTGCCGCTGGCTCTTTTGGGAATATCGGTACCCTTGATAAGTCGGTGAGCAAAGACGAAGGCACCGCTCTGTGGCTTACCCAGCAAATGAATGTGATGATTCAGAACCAAAAGGTCGAGACTTTGATTAATAAGGCCGACGGCAAGGTTTTGAAGATGATTGTAAATGGAAAGGAACAAGCCATTCCAGACGACAAGATCGAAATCATCTCACAAGATTATACAGAAATTACCGTACCTGCCGGGAAGTTCAAGGCAATACACGTTGTTGCAAAGTCGACCCAATCTCCTAAGATTGAAGTTTGGGCAAATCCACGCGACACCGTCATGGAAGGCACCTTGAAGCAAACCATGAACACTCAAAATATGGATATTGCCATTGAGCTGACGGGCTTTAAGAGAGCTCCCTAATTTCGAATCTATTCTGGACGACTTATTTATTGGCTCGCGGTTGAGCGTTCACCCGGCGAGCCGTCTTGAGCGAGTGGCTTTTGCCTGACTGCTGAGTCGGGTTGAAAGTACAGAAAGAGGCCGGCATAGATTTTATTGGGATCCTTAATTAGCTCGCGATTATTGTCCCAAAGTTTTTTCCATCTTTTTGAAGTACCGTAGACATCCTGTGCGATTGTGCCTAACGTATTACCCGACTTGATCTCGTACCGGTCACCATTCTTTGAGATCTGAAGGTGAGAGACCGGGTTGGTGACAGTGAGCACGGTGCCAGCCTTCAGGCTTGAAGGATCGGCAACCGCTGCTCGGTTCGAATCGAGAAGTTCGCGCCAGCGGTAAAGATCGCCATACACCTCAAAAGCGATCTTCATTAAAGTGTCGCCCTTTTGAATCTTGTAACTCGTTGGGCCCGTCGTTGCGGCATCTTTCGCTGTAATGAGTTCGGGTTCGGCCCTCGGAGCCAGCGGAATCTCAGCAGCCTGAACAGCAATCTTCGCTGCCGGCGCAGGCACCGCCTCCACCACCGGTGGAACACCCTCCATTACTGGGGGTGCCATAACCTCGGCTGTCGCCGAGGGAACTGGGTCGGTTCCCGCATCGGGTGCGGCACTTTGCGCCGAAGCCTCTCCTTCTTCGTTTGATTCGGGTAGCTTCTTAGACGAAGAACACGCCGAGATCGCTACTAAAAACAGAGAAACCCACGCCAGATTAAGAGAAGCCTTCATATTCCGATTTACCCTTCAAAAGTAGATCGGAATATTAAACTAAAACTTGAACTCGCTTCGTGGAGTTCTCGGGATTCAATAAGCCCAGTTGCGACTGACCGACGGGTTCTTGACTTCTCGACTCGAGAAAAAGGTCGCGTTGATCGAGGGCGCTCACAATTCGAAACGCAATTTCGTCGAAATCGCTCTTATTGTGTTGAAAGTCCATCTCGTCGGTCTCGATAATGAGCTTCTTTCCCAGGCTATATCCATCAAGCCAGTCGTCATAATAACGATTTAAATCGATGAGATACTGATCAGGAATGGATTGCTCATATTCGCGTCCCCGTCGCGCAATATGCTCTTTGAGACGGGGCAGCGACTTCTTCAAATAGATCACCAAATCCGGAGGATTGAGAAACTCGCACATGACGGTATAAAGGTTGAGGTAGTTCTCGTAGTCACGTCGCTCCATCAGGCCCGACTCAACGAGGTTACGCGCAAAAATATTGGCGTCTTCGTAGATGCTGCGATCCTGAATCGAACTCTGGTTTCCACTGCTAATCGCCTGATGCGCCTTAAACC
>CANJNU010000225.1 GCA_947475645.1 Bacteriovoracaceae bacterium
TGATTGTAGGCAGTCTTCCGCAGGTGGTCGAGAGTATGCAGCAAGTTTATCGACAACTGAAATCAGATGAAAAGCCCCCGCTTTGATAAAAAACAATGCTTGCATACTCGCAGTTATCTAGCTCAGAATGGGGCCCATGAGCCGAACGCAAAAACCGATGAGCTTCGAGACGGCGCTAAAAAGCTTTATTGGGTACCTCGAAGGCAGTGGTAAATCGTTCAACACCATTACGAATTACAGACTCGATCTACTTGGGTTTCGCAATTTTTTGATTCAACAGTCGAGTCAGAAGAAAAAGAAGCCGATTCAACTTCAGGGAATCGAGCCCAAGGATTTGCTTCGCTTTCATGACGATTTAGTGCGGCGCGGACAAAAAGCGAATACCCGGCGCCGCAAGTTTCTAACAGTGAATAAGTTTTTTTCGTACTTGGTGCAGCGAAAGAAGCTACCGCTGGAATTTGGAAAGAAAGTTCCTAGCCCGCAAAAGATTGAGCGCGTCCCGGTTACGGTTTCCACGCAGCACTTGCTACAGGTTATTGAAGCCCTGCCGCGAGTGGCATTGCTCGAGGCTCGAAACCGGCTTCTGCTTTGGATTTTGGCTGAAACTGGGGCGCAGGTCACAGAAGTGGCCCAGCTTCGTTTCGATGATTTCACTGCTGAGAAGAACAGCATAGGGGGCTGGGTGCAAATTCTAGGAAAAGGGGAGCGCAAGGTTCCCGTTTCGCACGAGTTGAGAGAAGAGATTCAAGTCATGAGGCGGCGTTCTCCAAAATCGCCTTGGCTTTTTACCGGATTTAATCGGCAAGGCCCATTAGGTGGAGCTATTTCAGCAAGGGGAGTTGAACTGGTGGTGAAGCACTACGCACCTCAATTTACTGATTCGAAGTTTACGCCGCGAACCCTAAGGCATTCGGTGGTGTTGCATTGGTTTGAGCAGGGGTTGTCGCGGGCAGAGATTCAGGCTCGTTTGGGTCTAAAAACCGCTTACGCGTTTAGAAGCTATGAGCCTCTGTTAAAAGCCAAGTAACTCAGTGAGTTAAAAGAGATTGACTTTAGTTTAAGAAAAGATTAACCACTTTTCCATGAAAACACTTCGTTTGTTGGGTGGTTTAGTGCTGGCAACTCAGTTTGCTTCGATGGCTGCATTCGCACAGCTGCCTAAGAACTATGGAAGCTGGACGGCCGAGCAGAAGGTCGATTTTCTTTGGAACAAAAAGCTGGTGCCTTCTGCCTGGAATCAACTCCCTCCGATTGGAGGCACGGGTTGGGAAGGGTTATGGAAGAGTGCTCAAGCCGCTTTTTCACTCAGTGAGAGTTTTGATCACGATTCGGATGAGATGCCGCGCGATCGGCCAAAAATTTTTCATCCATCTGGATCAGTTGCGCAATTTGAGTTTATTGCAGACGAAAATACTCCTTACGCGGGTGTGCTTGCGGGGTCTGTGGGGTTAGTTCGCTTCTCGCTAGGGGCCGATCCAAAAACGTTCGGTGGCTACCTTCCTGGCATGGCTTTAAAGTTTATGCTCGACGGCCGCCCATCGGTGAACGTGCACTTATTGAATAGCATTGAGGGCCAAGGGGATGATCATAATCTTTTTGCTCGTCCGCTCAGCAACGAGCTCCCTGAGCCCAACTCACTTGCGTTTCGTTTTATTTTAAAAAGCTTAAAGAGCTTGCTGGGCTTGGACCCATTGCATGTCAGTTTAGATCACTTATCGCCGCCTTTAGCTCCGCATCGGCTCATCTTTGTTCCTGCTTCCGGCGTGTCGACTTCGTCGAACTCTGAACACGACTTCCGCGAAGATCTTACTCAGATTCCTGCAGGTATTTGTCTTTATGAGGTCTATGCGCAGGCCACTGAAGCCGACGCGTTTAAGCATATGGGAAGAATGATGTTAAAGACGCCGTTCGTGGCATCGCAATACGGCGATGAGCAGCTCTTTTTCAGACATCGACGCTAGAACGAGCTGCCTATCAAAAGAAAGGGCAAATCCAATCGGATTTGCCCTTTCTTAATTACGAGTCAGATCCATTTTAAAGGAAGTCGACACTGCCTTCGTCTTCGACTGCTTTTGCGAAGTCAGGTATTTTAAGGTTTTCGAGAGCCGTCTGTTCCATTACGCCAACACTTAAGGCGCAGTAAAACTTATTTTCGCCCGATTTTAAGGTCCAGTGATGATCATACACGGTCTTCTTGAAGATCGAAGGCACGGGCATGACTGGAGTCATTACCAAGGGCAGGCCGATGCCGGTTCTAACGCTTTGGTCTTGGAGCATCTTTTGAATGCCGCCCGAAACCAAGTTGCTAAATTCCTTAAAAAGGTCGGCAGCAACTTCTTGGGTTAGTTCAGCAACTGGCTTTTCAGCTACATGTGCCTGTATATTCTTTGCTGTTTCGGGATCAAAGTTTACCCGAAACGTCATTTTAAGTGCTTTGCCTGTGAGCAAGCAAATTACGGTGTAGACGCCCGTGGGGGCGGGATCGGCGGGAAGTTCTTCAATTACGAACTCCATTCCACGGGTAATGGTCTTTATACGCGAAACAGAAACTTCCTGCGCGATCACCATCAAAACTTTTCTAAATTCCGGTAGGGTACCAGTGCTATCTGTCATGGTCGAGCTCCATTATCTCAGTGGGTCACTTAGGCCGGAAGGGCGCCAATAGACTTTTTGGCAAATTCTTGTGCAACAGGAGTAGGAATTTTTCCAGCGCCATCACCGGTAAACAAAATGGCTCCGATTAATTTCCCGCCCTCTGCGTCGCGAATGCTGACAATTGAACTTTTGTCCTCCATTACGCGATGCCAGAATTGCATCTTGTCAACTTGACCCATTTCATCCATTGCAAAGAACATAATGGAGGTAACAAGAAATTCAGTTGGATCTGCTCCCGATACCGAGTAGCAGGTCAATAGCTTTGCTCCTTCATCCGCATCGGGCAACCACACGGTAATGTCTAAGGTCCCCCCATGGCTGGCGGAGAAGTTCTTTAACTCCTCATTGAGTTGGTCGACTGTCAATCCCACAGATCCTCCTTGCGAAACTTCCGATGTATTGCCTGCAGCGGCTGGTGCTGCAGTGGTGCGAAGTACAAGTAATATAGCTAACGTCTCAGATGCAACTGCGGGGCGAACGGGAACAAACTTGGCAATGACCCGTACTTTAAAATCAACCCCAGGTACTTCAAGCGACTTTTCTTCGCCCTGACTCACGCTACTTAAGATTTCACTTAAATCCGAGATCTCTCGGATTCCCGGCAAATCCCCCGCTGGCAACCCCACCA
>CANJNU010000226.1 GCA_947475645.1 Bacteriovoracaceae bacterium
CCATTGGATGCTGTAATTGCATATTGTGAGGCCGTAGAGTCGGTGCAGCTTCCTGAGCATTTGAAAACCATGTTTCTGACAGTGCAAGGCCCTAATCGCATGAAGGATGCTGTCGAGATGACGGCTCAGGCGCGAGTTGCATTGAGTGCAGTACAGGATCACTTCGGAAAACTCGACCAGGCTACAAACGGACAGGTTCGGTCACTGTTAGTGGGGTCTTTTGCATTACTGATGGAACGAATTCAGCTAGCATTAAAGCAGCCGGAAACACTGGGTGCTTATGTTCAGCAGATGCGCGCTTCGCGTTCTTAGGGAACGGGTTTGATCGCTTCGATGGTGAAGTTATTGCGGGACTCGCATCAAGGCCGCCGCTGAATAGTCGGCTGCGTGAGAAAAGCCAGACAGCATCACCCAGGAACCGGGTTGAAGTTTGCCGCTCTCGATCGCTCGCTCTAGATTGATTGGAATTCCAGCTTGAAAGAGATTTGCGAACTCAGCGAATGTGTGGAAATGTTTTTCTTCGGGGAGTTCGAGGGAGTTTCTCCACGCTTCAAGAAAGAGTGTGTTCGGTTGATTCGTTACGAGCGCACTGAGGCTGTGAGCATCGATGCCCTGTTTTTCGAGTACCAGCTTCATGGCCTCGGGAACCATTCTATTGCCGCGCAAAATGACTGACTTGGTCTTTTTATCTTTGTACTCTAAGGTCGCTAAAGCCGTACCGGGTTCCCAGTACTTTCTACCGTCCTCAAAATCTAAAGTCATGTCGGCTGAAAATTCGGGATGGCAGCGCCAAATCACGTTTTCAAGTTGAAGAATTCCCTCATCTGAAAAAATGGCTAGCGATACGGCGTCGCCATAGAGTGCGGCCTGAGGCTTGTTCTTCATCTGTTCGAAAGGGAAAATTCGGCCAGCAGCGGTTTGCCCAGAGCAAATGAGAATTTTTTTCGCCCCATGAGTTTGCATCAGCGCGCGAGCAAGATCCATCATAAGAATGAATGAGATGCAGCCGCCATTATGCAAGTCGAGAACGGTATTGGGGCGAATTCCCAAGCGTTCTGCTACCATCGCGCCACACCCCGTAAAGGGAAGATCGGGAACGGATACGTTGGTTAAGAGGGTATCTACTGACGCGAGTTCGGCTCTCGCCTCGGGGGAGAGTTTCTCAGCGGCCCGAGCGAAAAGCTCGACTACGGAGTCGTTTCTTCCTACCTGATACCTTTCGCGTGTTCCCTGGAACATTCGGCTGGAAAGGACGTCAAGGCCTGGAAAATCGGAATTTTTAAGATGAAGGTCAGGAAGGCTGTGAGCGATCGCCTTAAGAAAAAGCGCCATAGTGCGGCCTACCATCGCCTTAAACGGGGAAAATCACAATTCGCTTTTTGAGCCGAGGCGTCTTAAATGCGATGAATGACTTGTTCCCGAGGAATTCGAAAGCGAGGGCCCCAGGTTCCCCGTTCGCTCTCTCGTCCAACGGCAATTACCATGACCACTCGCGCCGTGCGACCGAGTTTAAGAAGCTTTTTGACGCGTCGCTCATCAAAACCTTCCATCATGCAGCTCGAATAGCCCTGGGCTGTGATTGCGAGAACAAAATTCTCGGCAGCCAGTGCGGCCGACTTAATCGAGACTTCTTGAAGGTCTCTTAAGGTATGGGGGCCCCTGCTCATGGGTTGGAACATGCCGACGATATTGGCGCTCAAAGCTTTGAGAATTCCCAGCGAATTTAGAAATCCCCAGCGATAAACTAGGGGAATCAGTTTGTTATAATACATCTTAACCAACTTGGGTGCGTTGACCTCGTCATTGAACTTCTGGAGGTCGGGTAAAGATCGCTTCCAAAGAATGGGGTCGGCTACAACAACCACGAGTTTTTGGGCTGTTCGAGCAGCGGCTTGAGATAAACAAGCTTTGATCAGGCTTACTTTCGGGGCTTCGGATTGAACCCAATAGAAATTCCAAGTTTGTGTATTCGAGGAATTAGGTGCAATGATCGCGGCATCGAGTGCCTTCTCGATGATCGAATCGGGTACCGATTCCTCGGTGAATTTTCTGATGCTTCTACGCTTTTCAACGGTTTCAAAGTAGTTCATAGCGATTGGCTCTTAGGTTATTGGGCTTTCACCGATCGTTGCAACAACAAAAGTAATGTCGTCGGGGCGGTTAGCTGAACCCTCGCCATAAAAGTCGAGAATCTCTTTAAGGGCAGGCGTAAGAATCTCATGTGCATGAGTCTTGCTTGTAGCCGAGTTTTGAGCCAGGACTTTTAAGTACTGTGTTTTAGAGAGTTTTGCTCCGTCTGAAAGGCGGGTCTCCATCACGCCATCGGTGTACCAAAAAATGCGGTCTCCCACCTCTAGGGTGTATTCCATCAAATCCAGTTCTAATGAAAGGGTTTCACCTAAGGGAGGAATTCGGCCTTTCATAAGAGGTTTGAAGTTCTTGATCGTGATCTCGCCTGGCTCGGCACCACGCGGGATGCGAAGAACGTAGAGAGGAGGGTGTGATGCATTAATCATCTGCATAACTCGTGTGTTTAAGTCGATTACGCAAGCAATCATGCTCATCGAGGAGTGACCATTTCCGGCTGCATGAATGGCGGAGTTCATGGCCTCCATTAATTCGAAGATGGGGATGTCGATGCGGGACTGCTGACGGAATTGTCGAATTAAGAGCATGAAGCTTGAGTGTGCTGCAGCAGTAACTAATGCAGATGCAACACCATGGCCCGTAACGTCGCCTACAATTACAATAAGGTGATTACCCACTTGAGCGTAGTGCCACCAGTCACCAGCACATTCCGAGGCGGGTATATAACTGCCGCTAATGGTGATTCCGTGGGCTTCGTACGATTCGGGGGGAAAAAACCGCGACTGAAATTCCTGTGCGGTTTCGAGCTCTTTTTCCATTCGAGCTTTGTCAGCGGTCTCAATCATGAGTTCGTCAATTCTCTCTGCCATCGAGTTGAAGGAGACGGCTAGTCCGCCGACTTCGTCATTTGTGCTTTTTGAAGTATCTACTCGAACTGTAAAGTCGCCCTCAGCAACCTTGCGTGTAGCTTCAAACATTTCCTTGAGTTGTCGTGTAAGGGATCGAACTGAAAGTAAAGTAATTCCGGTAGCGATAAAAAGAATGCTAATACCTAGGGCAATTGATTTTCCTATGAGTTGTTGAGCGGCACTAAAGGCCCTATCTTTAGGAATCATTCCGGTGACGACTAGCCCCTGAGTATTGAGCCTTTGAAAAGCTGCAATCCATTCGTCGTCGCCCAATTTA
>CANJNU010000227.1 GCA_947475645.1 Bacteriovoracaceae bacterium
CCATGAATGAACTCGCGCGCAAGGGCGCGAGATTCGAACTGCGTGGGTAGTTTGGCAATAAACGCGGAAAGTTCATCTCCCAGTTCTCCTCCCGAATCTCCATCGAGTCCGAGATCGATCAGTACGAGACCTTGAACGAGCTGGGGGGCAAGGTGCGCGGCGGCGCATGCGGTTCGAACCCCCATCGAATGAGCGATCACCCAAGAGGGTGAGAATGAGAGGGTGTTCCATGTTTCGATCACATCGGCTCCATAAGTAGTGGCCGAGTACGACGCTGGAGGATGGGGACGACTTCTGCCGTGGCCTCGTTGATCGGGTGCGAAGATGTCGAACTGGGCTTCAAGGCTGGCTGCGATGGGTCTCCAAAGTGCACCCGTGCCACCCATTCCGTGGAGGAGGGTGATTTTTTGCCGCACTGGGCCGAGTCGAGGGGGGTGATCTGTCGAAGATTTTGGCCAAAGTTGATAAGCGAGTTGCATGTGGGGCTCCTCAGGGATTATACCATGCGACTATCTCTTGGAGGACCCCATTTCATCGAAATCTGAAACCCTAATATCGACTGCTGCTCTTTCGCCTGTGGCTCAAGTGGGAAGTCTCACGGTCAAGGGGTGGCTTCAATTCGCACAGCTCAGGTACGAGAAGTGTGAGTTGGGCGAAGCGCGTGAAGCCTACGAGGCCGCACTGAAGCTTGCCAAGCGAACCGGTGATTCCTCGGGAATGATGGAGGCGCTGTCGGGATTGTTGCGCTCAGCCTCAGATGCTTTAGATAGCGTAGCATCCGAGAGATGGGAGCGCGAACTGAGCGCCCATATGAACGGAAACGATGCCGAGGTTCCCGCAATGGCTTGGTATTGCCGGGGCGTGGTGAGTCGCAGGCAAAATCGCTGGATCGAGGCGCAACGTTCGGTTCATCGATACCTCAAAGAAGTTCGGAAGTTGCCGGCCTCACATTCTGAGGATGCGGAATCGCGCGGTTGGGTGATGTTGGCGATGCTGCTCTGGAATCGCGGGCATAAGCGACGGGCCGAGTGGCTTTGTCATTGGATTGCTCAGCGGTTTGACGACTCGAAACATCGCGGAGCGACGGGTCTGGCATTTTTGGTTTTGGGAAATATTTGCGAGAGTTCTCGAGATTTTGATGGAGCCCTGGGTTGGTATCATCGAGCTCATGGTTCGTTTTTGAAGCAACATCATTGGTACTATTATCTTTATGTACTCTACGCGTACGCCCGCGTTTATCGAATGCAGGAAAACTTTACTCAAGCCCGCCTTTACTTAGATCTGTTAGATCAGGCCACCGACAACGGTACGTTGGCTTCTGATTTTGCTTACCTTCGTCGTGAGGTGGAGAGTGAGCGGTTGAAATTGGATCAGGATACGGTGGATGTAGCCATCGACTCGCGTCAGTGCATTTTAGAAACCCGCGAAAAAG
Organism: Bacteriovoracaceae bacterium; assembly: GCA_947475645.1. Classification (GTDB taxonomy): domain Bacteria; phylum Bdellovibrionota; class UBA1018; order UBA1018; family UBA1018; genus CANJNU01. The sequence continues at coordinate 1,433 of CANJNU010000227.1, forward strand.
GGGTGATCTCGATCGGCAAGCAATATGTATTGCTGCATATCTTGGAAGAACTTGTGCATGCTCATCGCGCCGAAAGTGAAGAGCATGAGCGGGGCTTGTCGAAAGCAGAGATTATTCGAAAAGTTTGGAAGGATAAGTATCGGCCCGAGGCTCACGACAATAAACTTTATTATAACATTAATCGGCTTCGTAAGTTAATTGAGCCGGATATTCGCAAACCTAAGTATTTACTGAACTGGAAGGATGGGTACCGCTTAGCGCCCGGCCTGAGAGTTCGTTGGGTTGGGGGCGGTTTTGGAAGCAGTTCAACCCATGAAAAAAACCAAGGGAATTCAAATGCATCTCGGTAACCGCGTGCTCGCGATTCTTGTTCTCGCTTTGTCTCTTTTTTCTCCACTGATTCGGGCGGAGCTGGCTGAGAAGCTCAGCTATGCTCCTCCGGGGCCGAGTTGTCCTGAGACGGGCATTGATCAGTCGCGGAACGGAGGGGAGCTTCCCGATCCCTTGACTGTTTATAATCAACGAGTCGAACTCGCGCCCGGTGAGCTTTACCTTTTGGTGGGTACCATAAAGATGCTTCCTGATCTGCAGGGCAGAACCCGCAAACTTCTTCCCTATTTCGAGGTGGGCTTTAAAGAACAGCCCTGGTTAGGAAATGCCATACGAAAGACACAGCCGTTCTATTCGGTGCGGAGTACCTCGTTTAATTGGCGTGAATTAGATGGGCAACCGGTTCGCCTCGCTGCACGTGCGCGGGTCTCTTATGTCCTTGATCCCAACGGAGAGGTTTATCCTTTCCACGAGCTTGAAGTGATTCCGGAAGCTTCTTCTGTTCCGTTTAAAGCCCGAGATTAAGATTAATTTCTGGGTAGCGCAGGTGGATAATATCCCAGTTGAATGAGCATTCGTCCTGTGGCCGAGTCTTCAAACGAACTGAGCGATTCAGGGGCTCCAGCTGCAACGAGGCTGCCCCCGTTCACTCCGCCTCCCGGGCCAATATCAATTACCCAATCGGCTTGAGCAATCACGTCCATATGATGTTCGATCATGATAACGCTGTGTTTTGAATCGATAAGGTCGTGAACCACTTGCAGGAGTTTTTTAATATCCTCTGGGTGTAGTCCTGTTGTCGGCTCATCAAAAATATAGAGTAGATTTTCTGCGCGACGATCATCTAGAGCGGCTGCTATTTTAAGTCTCTGCGACTCGCCGCCTGAAAGCGTATTGCCGCTTTGTCCAACGAGAAGATAACCTAAGCCCACGTCTCGCAAAATTCCAAATTTGCGTGCAATCACTAGGTTGTCGCGAAACAACTCGTAGGCCTCGTCGATGGTGCTATTGAGAAGCTGATAAACGTTCTTTCCCTTGTGGGTTACGTCCAAAAGTGTGCGCTTGAATCGTTTACCGTCGCACTCCTCGCAGGGAAGTTTAACTTCGGCCATAAAGTGCATGTCGAGCGTGATCTCGCCTTCGCCCTTACAGACAGCACAACGCCCCCCATCGACGTTAAAAGAGAAGTGCTGTGGGGTGTAGCCCCGGCGCAGAGACAGAACTTGGTTGGCGTAGATGCGTCGAACTTCGTCCCAAGCCTTCATATAGGTGGCAGGATTTGAGCGCGAGCTTTTGCCGATCGAGGATTGATCGAGCATCACGACGCCGCCAATTTGATCGGCCCCATAAAGCTTATCGAACATTCCAACGGGGTCGGTCGATTGGTAGAAAAGTTTAGAGAGTGAATTAAAAAGGGTTTGGTGCACGAGCGTGCTTTTCCCAGATCCCGATACTCCGGTGACCACCACAAAACGATCGAGTGGAAACTCGA
>CANJNU010000228.1 GCA_947475645.1 Bacteriovoracaceae bacterium
CTTCCTGCGGGGTTAAAATTATACCGGGGCATGACCTTAGATTGGCGAGGAAACCGTAGCTTTAACGTGGACGACGAATTTGTTGATGCAGGCTACATCTCCACCAGTACTTCACTTGAAGTGGTGAAGCATTTTGCGCATGGCACGGGCAGCCCTTCAAGAAAAACCGCGCGCGCCGCCACCTTGACTCTTTATTTTAATGAGCCACACGTGAAGGGAATTTTAATTGATCAAGGCGAGGACGAAGTACTTCTTCAGCATTCTCAGCGGTTTAGAATTATGGCGAGACGCGTAAAGGGAAGGGACGATCATTATCTCGTTCAGATTTGCGGATTTTCTAGCTGTTCACAGAAAGTGGACGATCTCGAGTTATTGAGGGACTGGGTGAGGTAGGCTTGTGTGCTTGACCCTTTCAAAAACTTGGCAGATAAGAAGAGTTCTTGGAGAATTTTATGAAACAGTTTGTGATTCTTTTCGCTTCGCTCTTGATGTCGGTCTCTGCCTATTCAGCGAGACCTCCTATCACTTCGTTGAACGACCTGCCTTCAAAATGGGAAGGTGTTGCAGGCGATCTTTTTGTTCGTAATGCAGGTTCACTTCAAGTGAACCGAATTTTAGAAGTTGAGCGTCATGACGGGAAAAATGAATTTTCGGCAACCTACACGGTGGATGCATTAGTTCGATTTGGGGCCCGTGAGATTCTAGTGTCTAAGATTTTTTTGAGTTCTTCTTCTTTCGTGAAGGATGTTTATTGGATGACCATCGAGCTGAAAGATGAGCTCATTCCTCGTCTTGTCACCACTCTGGTTTACGACGAAGCATCGAACACCTACATCATGAAGGACATTACTCAGTCAAACGGAGAAAAGCGTTTTATCTTTACCGCTAAAGCGACCCAGTAATTTTCCATCGGGACTTCTGCCACTCCTGTTGCTGAGGGGGTGTGAGAAAAGTCCACGCCACGATTCGACTCTTCTTTTGTCCTTGAGACATCTCTAGAATTCGGGCTTCTTCTACGTTTGCACGCTGAAGGAGGGTGTCCACTCGAGGAAGGTGGTCGCTTTGGGAAATGAGACTGGTGAACCAAAAACATTGCGAGCCAAATCGAATGCTTTCGTTGATCATTCTTTGGGCAAAACCGAGTTCTCCTCCCTCGCACCAAAGCTCATTCGCCTGGCCACCAAAATTGAGCGGGGTTTGGGTGGATTTTCCAAGATTCTCCCATTTCCTGCGCGTTCCGCTCTGTGCCTCCATTTTAGAGGCGTGGAAGGGAGGATTGCAAATCACGGCATCAAAGCGATCTGAGCTTTCGAGTAGCTCGTCAAAGATCTTGAGGGGAGATTTTTGATGTTTGAGCTTCACCGCATCCATGAGTCCATTGTTTCTATTCACAATTTCCTGCGCCGACTCGAGCGCTATTAAATCGATCTCCGACCCAACAAAGCTCCATTTGTATTCATGGTGGCCAATAATGGGGTAGATGCAGCTGGCCCCGACTCCCACATCGAGGATTCGGATGCCCTGGCCTTGGGGAATTGTTCCTTGATTCGATGAGGCCAGGAGATCGGCCAGATTATGGATGGCGTCGCCTCGTCCAGGGATCGGGGGGCAGAGAAATTGGGGGGGGATGCTCCAGTAGGCAATGCCATAGTAGCTCTTCAGAAGCGCCCGGTTAAGGGTTCTGACTGCTTCTGGATTGGCGAAGTCGATCGAGTCCGTTCCATGAGGGTTCTTTCGCACAAAAGGAATGAGATCGGGCAGAAGGGCCTTGAGGGCATCAAAATCGTAGCGGCCAGGGTGTCGGTTTCGAGGATGAAGGGGCATGAAAGAGAGTCTATCAGACCTCGAAGAAGTTCGGAATGAACTAGAATTGTTGACATATTGCGTTAGCTCACGTAACCCCTCCTTCTTATGAAATCCTTTTCAGATCTCGATATGTTACCCACCCTTCACGAAACCCTCACGGAAAAGGGGCTGATCTCTCTTACTGAGATTCAGTCACGTGCGATGCCTGCCCTTTTGCAGGGGCGTTCTGTAGTGGGTGTTGCCGAGACCGGAAGCGGAAAAACTTTAGCGTACGCACTACCTGTCCTTCATCTCTTGAAGAAACGAGAACTCGACGGAGATGTATCGGAGGTTGATTCTCAGCCCCGGGCCGCAGTCATTGTTCCGACTCGTGAATTAGGCGAGCAAGTAACTCGCGTTTTTAAACCGTTCACGCATACAACTCGTTTGCGCGTTCGCAGCGTGTTAGGTGGAACAGACATTGACGTAGCGAAGAGAAATGTGAGCGGCCGCTTTGAAGTACTTGTGGCAACTCCGGGTCGGCTTGTAAAACTTTTGGAGCGAAGGCTCATTGACTTAAGACAAGTTCAGATCTTAGTCTTCGACGAAGCCGATCAAATGTTGGACCAGGGATTTATTGCAAGCGTTCACACCATTGTTGACGCGTGCCGCGCCGATCGCCAAATGGCCCTGTTCTCAGCTACTGTGCCTCCTAAGGTTCAAGAGCTGATGACAAAATTATTTTCTGGGGCTGAGGTCATTCGAAGCGAGGGAAGTCATCAAGTGGTGTCGGGGCTCACAACGAAAAATATCGAAATTCCTAACGGAAAGCGTTTCCCCATTCTTGAAGAACTCCTTTCGAAGAACGTCGAAGGGGGCACCATGCTCTTTACAAATACGCGCGATCAGGTTGATAAGCTCGCTCAGGAAATGAAAAAAGCTGGATACGCGAGTGCGATCTATCGCGGTGAAATGGATAAGCTTGAAAGACGAAATAATCTGAAACTGTTCCGTGAAGGAAAAATTCAATTTCTGATCTCGACAGATCTAGCGTCTCGCGGATTGGATGTGGATCACGTGGGACGAGTCATTAATTATCACCTTCCTCAGCAAATGGAGAACTACATTCATCGCGTGGGTAGAACGGCGCGCGCAGGTCGAAAGGGCTTGGTTGTAAATTTTGTAACTGAACGCGATTTGGCTCTCATTGCTAAGGTTGAAGGTCTTCGTACGAAGAAGTCGGCCGCAGCGAAATTGGACTCATCAGGGGACTGGCCGGAAGAGCCTACTCATACCAAGACCACCCGAAAAGTGGTTACTCCGAATCGCGTAACAGTGAGAAAACGGGCTTGATGCATTTTGAACTGTCACCGCTTGATCTGTGTGTTCGGGCGGTGGTCGTTTACATTGCGATTCTTGTTTTGCTTCGTTTGTCGGGTAAGCGGCAGGTAGGACAAATGGGGCC
>CANJNU010000229.1 GCA_947475645.1 Bacteriovoracaceae bacterium
AACGAATCAAAGTGAGTGCACGAAGGGCAGGACCATCGTTCTGAGGGCGCCCCCAAGGCTCATTATAGGCGCTTCCATCGAGATGGAACTTCGGCTCTCCCACTCCACGGTCATCGCTCGCACCGCTCCAATTGGCAGTAGTCTGATTTTTCCTTGAAAAATCAACGTATTCACTCAGAAGTCGAAATGCGAGCGCTTGTTGATCGGCCGACTTCACCATCCAATCGAAGCTCACCCAGGTATTCATAACGAGTGCTGCATCGCGCACCCAGTGGTATCGATAATCGGGATCGAGCGAAGGGGCCGCAATTACGGCGCCCGGCACAGGGAGCGGAACAACCCGCTGAGGCTTCGCCTCTACTGGAACCCGAATATCTGCACCAATTTGGGCACGAATTTGACGAATTGAGTAGTTCGCTTGCTTCTCCAGCCACTCTTCTACAGGCGAAGATTCAGTTGCAAGCGCAACGCGGCCTACCGCAATCGGCGGGAAAAGAGCCAGAGCAAGACTGAACGCCATGCCGAAAAAGCTGAACCGAATAAAAGATATAGTTACGCGCTGCATTAACTTGCCCCGATACTCATGCTTAAATTGAGTCCCCACCTTAAACACCGTCCTTAAAAACAGGCAACTCTTTTTGGAGGTTTGACTGATAGCCTGCACTCTTGTTAGGCTGCCGTTAGCTCATGGCAGAGAAGCAAATAAAACAACACACCAAGTCAAAGCTCATTTCCTTCTATTGTGTCCTTAAGGACTCAACCGGCGAGGTGCTGAGTTCTTCATTCAACCAGAATGTGCTGTCGAACGGAGAGATCACCGCTCAAAGAAGGGCACCCACCCATGCCTTTGAACTCGTTGCTGAGGATCTTGCTAATCTGAAAAAAGGGGAACGACGTAGAATTCTTATTCCCGCTGAACGAGCCTTCGGCCCTTACCGTCCTCAACTCGTGGTACAGGTTCCGAGAAAACGGTTCCCCGCCGAGCGAATGCTGCAGCCAGGGGCGCAAGTCATCACTCAAGACGACACGGGATCTCCCCGAGTCTTCTATGTGACCGCCATTTCCGACTCGACCATCACTTTAGATGGCAATCATCCCTTGGCAGGAAAAGATCTCGATTTCGATATCGAAGGAACTTCCGCTCGGAATGCAACTCTCGAAGAAGTAGAGACCGAAAGAATGCGCACCAAACAGCGCGCATTCCACTTTGAGTACTCCCCTTCTCAGCATTATCATTAAACGAACTATTCTTCGCCTCGACCGCTCTTATCGAGCTCTCTGCAGTATTGTGTAAGTACTTTTCTCGCCTTCCAGTACTGCATCATGCCAGCCATTCCCTTTTGGAAATAGGTAACCAATACGTCTGAAAAGAGCTCGTATTTTTTCCGAGTGTAAGGATACCAATAGGGCTCATTCGCTGCCTGAGACGAGTCGAACGCAATGGTCTTCGCGTTTGAGAAAGCATCAAAGCCAGCCTCTCCGTGAATGCGCCCAAATCCACTTTGCTTCGCTCCACCAAAAGGAAGCCCCGGATTACGCTCTGTGAGCATCACATTATTAATCGAAACGTTTCCGGTTTGAATGAGCTTAGCCACTCTATGAGCGCGCTCCACATCCGCCGTCCAAACACTTGCGGCAAGGCCATAGTCAGAGCGATTCGCTACACTCAACGCCTCTTGCTCGGTCCGAAATGGGTGCAACGTAACCACCGGTCCGAAAGTTTCCTCGGTTACCACACGCATGGTTGGGTTTGTTCCCTCGATGACAATAGGTGGAATGAGCCGATCCACACCGTTCCAGTCTTCGCCGGTTAGAAATCTCGCACCCTGAACCCGAGCTTCCTCGACTTGTGATCGAATCAGAGTGACTTGAAATGAAGTAGTCATCTTTCCAAAATCTGTATCGCCATCGACATCGATTCCCAAACGAAGTTGATTCACTTGCTTCAGGAACTCAGCTTTAAAGGCATCATAGACTGAATGGTGGATGAGAATACGTTCGATTGATGAGCAATGCTGTCCCGCATTTGTGAAAGCACCCCAAGCCGCGGCAACTGCGGCTCGTGGAAGATGAGCATCCTCAAAAATAATCATGGGGTCTTTGCCCCCCAATGCTAAATTAACCGGAATTAAAGCCGAAGCCGCTTGAGCCATCACGCGCTTACCCGTAGCAGCGCTTCCAGAGAAAAAGATCTTATTCGGACTCTCTTCAATTAAAAGCTTACCGAGAGTTGCTCCACCATAAACGACCTGAATCCAGTCAGATTGAAAACCAGCTTGAGCAAGGAAACGCTCCATAATTCCATGAAGCGGCGTGTGCTCCGAAGGCTTAAAAATCGTGGCATTTCCACAAACGAACGAACTCATACAATAGCTCATGGCATGAAGAAAAGGATAACTCCAAGGCGCGATTATAAGTACGGTTCCCAAGGGCTCACGAACTAACCAAGCTTCCTTATCCCCCGCCTTCGCATCGGGGGTAGTTTTTTTGTCGGATAGAAACAGAACAGATTGAGTTTCTAAGTACTCTAAATGCCTGAGTGTGGGATAAATCTCACTCATCAAGGCATCGCCTCGACTCTTCCCTGTTTCACGCTGAATATCGTCAATGATGTTCTCGCGCTCACCTAAAATAATCTCGCGCAAGAGGGCCACTCGCTGAACTCGCTGGGCAATCGTCAATCCGCGAATCTGAGCCCTCGCTCCGTAAGCGAGTCGAAAAGCTGCGGGAGGCGTTTTGTCCACGAGCTTAACGGCACCGGATTGTCCCTGAAGGCCAGAATTCCCTGGGTCCATATTCATATCTCTTAAAGGTAGATCCGATCGTTCCACTTTTCCACGAAAAAGGGGAAGGAGAGTCTATTGACTCTCCTTCCCCTTTAGGGCTGTCAAAATACTGACAAAAACAGCAGCGAATTACTTTGATTTCATAATAATATGTCGAATCTTTATAGGCTCATTCGGACGATCATTCATGCCGCGAGGAGCACTCACGATCTTATCCACAACTTCTTGTCCCTTAGTCACCTCTCCGAAGATGGTGTGCTTGCCTGCCAACCAGGGAGCCGCAGCTACTGTAATAAAGAATTGGCTGCCGTTGGTGTTAGGGCCAGCATTCGCCATAGCAAGAATATAGGGCCGATCAAATTTATCAGTTGGAGCCGTTTCATCTTCGAATGTGTATCCGGGGCCGCCAATGCCTTCACCCAGGGGGTCGCCGCCCTGAATCATGAAACCAGGAATG
>CANJNU010000230.1 GCA_947475645.1 Bacteriovoracaceae bacterium
AGCCAGGAACTTGCCTCCGATGGCCGCTGAACATGGGTATTGGCTGCAAGAATCTGCCGTAATACGGCCAAATCCGAATCGGCTTGAAATAGCTTCTTGCCTACAAGGAGTTCCCAAAAAACGGCACCCAACGCAAAAAGGTCACTTCGACCATCGAGCTTCAGCCCATCAATTTGCTCAGGCGATAAATAACTGGGCTTTCCCTTAATGATTCCCGCTTGAGTGGCGTCTTGGTTGGTCTCGGCCTTGGCAATGCCGAAGTCGATGACCTTCACCAACCCCTCGTCGTAGGTCACCATAATATTCTGCGGACTAATATCGCGATGAACTACATTCAGAGCGTTGCCGGTCGCTTTGTCCTTAAAATGGTGAGCGTAATGCAGGCCCGCCGCCGCATGTCCAATAATATGAAGCGCTAACGGCACTGGAAAGTAGCCTTTTTTGGCTATAAATCGGTTCATCAGCTGCTTAACGCTGCAGCCATCCACCCACTCCATCCCAATATAGGGCTGGCCATTCTCTTCTCCAGCGTCGTAAATCTGAACAACGTTGGGATGATTAAACGCCATGGTCACGTTCTTCTCAGCGATGAACATTCTCTTAAATTCTTCGTTGGCACCAAATCCGGCTTGAATTCTCTTAATCACGATTACCCGGCCATTGCCGTCGCTCGACAGTTGGCGCGCACGATAAATTTCGGCCATTCCCCCCTGGGTCAGGGCATCCAGCAAAAAATAGCGACCAAACTTCTTCAGTACGTCAGCCATCGAATTAAGCGTCCTCCGTTAGTCTCCCCATCGTATCGGAGAACAACATTAATCCCTAAAGGCTTCCTAATAACTTAGCGATAAACCCATCGAAGCTACCGTTCGAAAGCACTGCAACCAGGTCGCCCGAACGCAACTCTTGCGTCACCATTTTGACCCCCTGATCTACATCATGAAACACTCGGGCTACCTTCCCCTTGAGTGTCAAGTCTCCCACCAACTGCTCGCTCGAAAACTGATTGTCGGTATCGATTCGAGTTTGATCGAACGGAGCGGCGATAAAAATTTGATCTGCCGGTTCGAAAGCCTCTCCATAATCCTTTTGAAAGATTTTCCGCCGCGAAGTCGCGCTTCTGGGTTCAAAAACGGTAATCAGGCGCTTGTCTGGATACTTCATCTTTAGCGCCTTCAGTGTTTCTCGAACGGCCGTGGGATGATGCGCGAAATCATCCATAACGATGATCCCTCTTACTTTGCCTCGCACTTCCTGTCGGCGTTTCACACCTTGAAACGACTGCAAGGCTTCACGAAAGACTTCTGCCGAAACCTTCATCAACTCACAACACTGAATCCAAACGGACAATGCATTGAGCACGTTATGCTGGCCTGGAACCTGAATACGGAGCTCGGCCACCTTCTGGCCCATGTCGAGAACGTCAAAACAAGTGAACTCGCCTTCCATGCGAACTCGATCTGCCGTAAATCGAGCATCGCGCGCCCCGTACGATCCATAGGTTAGAACTGGAATTTTACGGGCTTGAAATTCGGGCGCCGAAATTAGCCCACGAATGGAATCGTAATCTACACAGGCAATCAAATGTCCCTGTTTTTGAATCCTCGAAAGCAATCCCTCAAATGCCCTTAAAACGGACTGAAAATCTGGATAAATATCGGCGTGATCATACTCAACCGAAGTTAAAATTGTATCCACTGGAAGATAGTGATTAAATTTTGGAACCTTGTCCCAAAAAGCCGTATCGTACTCGTCGCCTTCCAAAACAAAAGGCACACCCAAATCTGTCTTAGACACCTGAAAACTAAACGGAAGATCCTTCGAGACGCCGCCAATAAAGTATCCCGGATCGAATCCAGCTTTTACCAGGATGTGCGCTAAAATACTCGACGTCGTTGTTTTTCCGTGAGTCCCCGCTACTACCAAATTACGAGTATTAACTAGAATTAATTTTTCCATCGCTTCGGGAAGTGAAGTGTATGCGTAACCCTGATCGATGGCATATCGGGCTTCCGGATTGTCCGCACGGATTACATTTCCAATGACGACTAAATCAGGACGCGCATCAAAGCGGGTTAGATTTTCTGAACGATAGCCACTCAAAAGCTCAACCCCTGCTTGGCTTAAAACGTCGCTCATCGGCGGATAAACGTGCTGGTCACTTCCTGTGACATGAACGCCCTTTCGCTTCAAAAAAGCAGCAAATGCTCCCATTAAGGTTCCGCATACGCCAATAATATGAACGTGTTTAAGCTGTTCCAGATTCATCTCCTCATCATGACCTAGGAGCCTAAGGCGAGTCAACCCAGCAGGGAAAGGTCTGTGCACAACGCATCGTGAAAAACGGGACGAAAGGCCTTTAACTTTGGGTTCTCTCTCGAGGGATGAACTCGATTACTCAACAACGACACGGCTAAGCCTGCGTCTCGATCTATCCACAAAGAAGTGCCGGTAAACCCTAAATGACCTACCGAATTTCTCGAGAATCGCTCACCCACTGAGGAGTTCTGATCGGTGGGAGTATCCCAGCCCAACGTTCGCCCACAACCCACGGGAGACGATACCGTGTTCCACATCGATTGGCGCACTTCCGGCGATAAGAAACCGGGCCTACCGGGGCCGCCCACCAGCGCACGCGCAAATTGCAGAACATCCCTAATCGAACCGAAGGCTCCCGCATGCCCAGCATATCCGCCCATCGCCCAGCAGTTGTCATCATGCACTTGCCCCTGCAATACCCCCCCCCGCCAATTACAAATCTCCGTGGCGGCACATAAATCGTCGCGTCCATGCGCGGGGTCACAGGTTACTCGCCTAAACGTAGCGGTCTCTAATCCCATCGGGCTCCATACCCATTTCGAAATAGCTTCATCCAGCGGCAGCTGTGCCACTTCTTCTAAAACGAAGCCGAGCAGTAAAAAGGAGATATCTGAATAAACGACGCGTTCACCTGGTTTTACGTCGGGACGAATCTGAGAAACGAAGTCGCGCATCGCTTTTTGCCGCATGGAAACGGTCACACTCTCCAAAGGCTGTCCCGCAAACCGCTCACGCATCCTCTCCCAAAGGGGTTGCCAGGCCACGTAGCCCGCTGTGTGCGAAAGCAGATGAGCCACGGTTACTCCCGAAGCTATTACTTCGGGAAGGTATGCTTCGAGAGGCGCGTTCCATCGCAACCACCCCCGATCCACTAAAAGTGCCGCCAAAGTAGCCGTTCCCA
>CANJNU010000231.1 GCA_947475645.1 Bacteriovoracaceae bacterium
AAAATCGAAGAACTTAAAGTCGGCACGGGCTCTGAAGCCAAGGCTGGCCAAAAAGTTTCCGTTCACTACACGGGCTGGCTCACAAACGGCACCAAATTCGATTCATCCTTAGACCGCGGTCAACCCCTCCAGTTCCAACTGGGCGTTGGACAAGTTATCCAAGGCTGGGACAAAGGTGTTGCTGGCATGAAAGTGGGCGGCAAGCGCAAGCTCATCATTCCGCCTACCTTGGGCTATGGAGAACGAGGTGCCGCAGGCGCCATTCCGCCGAATGCTACACTTATTTTCGAAGTTGAACTTTTGGGAACCGGCTGAGGAGGCCTGACACCATGACTGAATCTGAAAACACCCCACCATCTGAAGAGTCTCAAGAAAATCTCGTCGTTGCGTCTAAGGTAAAAGCTTACATTCGGGCAAAGTCCGGCATGAATACTTCTGCTTCGACCATCGATGCTCTTTCTGAAAAAATTCGCCATATCTGCGACCAAGCTATTCTGCACGCGCAAACCGCGAAGCGGAAGACAGTTATGGATAAGGACATCGGATAATTCGAAAGAATTTTCGTGCTCATGAGCCCGACCCGATCTCTATTTTGATCTCGGGTCGGGCTCATTTTTATATATGCCTATTGTAAACGAAATACCCATTAATCGTGCCGATCTTGCGCGGCTCTATAAAAATCTAGGCGGCGAGGAACGGCTCACTCAAATTTTGGAAGCCTTCTACCAGCGCATGGCGGGCGACGTGCTGATTGGCTTTTTTTTTGCGGGCAAAGATCTGACTTTAATCGCATTAAAGCAAAAGCAATTCCTCATGCGAGCGATGGGGGCTGCCCCCTCTTATCTGGGAAAGCCCCCCGCACAAGCACACACTGAGCTTGCACCGATTCTACCCGGACACTTCGATCGCCGAACCCAAATTCTCAAAGAAACCCTGCGCTCGCACCAAGTCTCGGAAGCCGACATCGAAACCTGGATTGGTTTCGAAGCCACTTTCCGCTCCACGATTGAAAAACGAGACTAAACGAAGTTTCCTCGTCTAATCTTATCGATGATAATCTTTTCAGGCATCGTAGGATCTTTTGGATCCACACTAAAGAAAGCTTGCTGCTCACAACGGCGTTTATTCTCAAGCAACCATCTAAGAATATTAGCAAGCCCCTTATTTCGCTTATCTTGGAAGAAAGGATCGTTTTTTAAAGCATCAGCTGCCTTCTTCAGGGCTCGCACTTCTTGAGCATCATTCTCTCTTACGGGATAGTCGTTCAAGTCGTATCGCTTAATATCTTCTGGCAATACACCCAAGAACTTCACATCGGGAGCCGAATAATCAGAATTGCGAATTAAACTTGCCGCAGAACCCGCCTTTAAGGTGCGATAAATATTCTGCAACGTGTACGCATCCAGATCGCCGAAAAAGTACAAAGGCACTTTGAGCTGATCTTGAATGAGTTTACACCAACCGCGCACAGCATTCGACGGAACGCCTTGTGCACCCAAAAGAATTGAGTTGTGACGCTTTGTAAAGCCGTTCGCTACCAAGGTATTTGCTGTACCTTCGGATTCGACAATTAAGCAGAAATCGACCTTCTTACGAACCGTGAGCTTTAAGTTCTGCGGCCGATTTTTAGGCTGAAAAGGACTGGTTCCGAGCTTCGACAGATCGATCACCGCATCATCGCCATCGGTGAGAGTCTCGGTTACGACCAGCTGCTGCGAGTAGGTTTGACCGCCCCGATCGTTGGCGTAGCAATTTACCTCTTCTCGATAACATTCCAGTAGCTCACAAATAAAATCGATAATCTCGTCGCTTTCATTCTGATCATTAAAATCCAAAGGCTTAAGGGCCGAATTATGCTTAATTTCACCCTTACTAATATAGTAAAGTTCGCGTTTCGTATTCACGGCGCCGGTATCGATGTTCCGAAGCAACACTTCGAGCAGAAAAATCGCGCGCGACATTTTCTTCACCGAGCTTACGTTCAGCTCGGTAGCTACTTTCTTATCGCCCGGAGTCAGGTATCCCACTTTGTGATTGTAAATCGAATTGTCGAGCGAACACTTGGTGGCATAAAGAACAGGTCGTCTCGCGTGCTCCAAATCGTTTAACAGCCGACTACAGAGGTCGCGACTCAGTTTGGGTACATCGTCGCCAGAGGTCCTTTTGTTCACTGTAATTGTTGACATCTGTCTTCCTTACTTCTTCTTCTTTTTCTTTTTCTTTTTTTCGGCTATTTCACGCTTTTCAGTGCGGGTACTTCCCTCTTTGGCTCGAATTGCGTCTTCATCCAAAGATCCCTTTTCGCCCACCTGATCTTCCGTTCCTAGTCGAGCAGCTTCCCGCGCGGACTGTGCCTCTAAAACGGCGTGAGCTTGATTCAACTCCTGTTGCGTTGCGTGAGCATCGCGACCCAGAAGCTTCAGCAAACCTTCCTTCGCACGCTTCACACGCGATTCCGGTGCTCTGGCGATTCTAGAAAGACCTTCCACCAAAATCGGTCCAAATTGTTCGATGTGGCGAATCTTCTCTTCAAGCTCGTTGGCCTTCGACTCGCGGCGAATGTGCTTAGAGAGTTTTTGCCCTGCCTGAATCAGCGCTAGCCGCAGCTCCTCGACTAACTCTTCAGAAGCATCCACTGTTTCTTTCGATGCGTTCTTAAACTTAATAAAAGGAGATACGACAGAAACCGCAATAATATACGGACCTTGCGGCACCGCCCCTTTGGGCTGAGGCAAACCATAGGAACGCCAATTGACAGATTCGATGGCATGCACAATGGCGCAGGCCGATTTATCAAACTGCAAGGGTACACGGTTTGCGAAACGAAGCACCTGTACAGCACTTTCGGCCTCGATCGATCGCTCTTCCAAACGAGCAATCGCCACTTCGACCTGGACGGGTTTAAAATCTGCCACAATCGGCTTACGCGACACGACCGCGAAAAAGTCAACCGCACCCAAGCGTCGAATACTCTTGGACATGGCCTCTTCACCAATCGAAAGTACCGATTTGGTTGAGGGGGCCATCATCTTCATGTTTTGAATGGCCACGAAAAGAGATTTAAAGTCGCTGTCGCCTACTGCGCCGACCCTCTTCTCGAGGACAGAACGAGGCAAGCCGCCCTTCACTAAATCAGAGAGTACACCCTCATGAATGCGTGAAAAACCTTGCTTCAACCATTCCGAAACTTTAAGCCGCCCAAACATGTGCGAGTGCGC
>CANJNU010000232.1 GCA_947475645.1 Bacteriovoracaceae bacterium
CCGAAGAAGTGGTTAAACCAGGCGAACGTATTGACGTAAAGATCAAAGACATTAGCCGCGAAACCAAGCGCATCGCACTTTCGATTAAAGATGCTGGCGAAGATCCTTGGGCACTGGCTGCTTCAAAATACCACGTAGGCCGCATTCTGAAGGCTACGGTTGAGAAGAAGGAAACCTTCGGCGTATTTATGATCGTTGAAGAGGGCATTACGGCTCTTCTTCCTCGTGGCAAAGCCAAGGATGCAGTCGGCTTCTCGATCGACTCGGTTCGCAAGGGCGACGTTCTTGAACTGAAAGTTCTCGACATCAAACCCGACGAGCGCCGCATGACGCTTACTCTTCCTTCTGACGACGGAGCTTCTTCCGACGAATGGAAGGGCTACGCAACCACCACCCAAACGCCCAGCTCGAGCTTTGGTGGCGCTTTTGCGTCGCAACTTCAGGCCGCGCTGAAGAAGAACAAGTAAGCAACCACACGAACCGGCCTTAGTTTTGCAAACTCGATGGGAACAAAGGAGATTTATCTCATGAGAAACCCATTGAGTGTGATTCGTTCCCGTAGTGCAGCTAGTCCTGCAACATCGTCCCCTCTCTCGGCTTGGAGCACCCCTACGCTCTCAGCCCTTCCCCTTGCCGCGCGCATGCAACGCGACATGGACCGCATCTTTAACGACTTCTTTGGAGCTGACTTCGGTTTGAGTTCTGGATTGTCGTCTGCATTTCCTGCTGGCCTGACCACCAGCGGTTTTCCAGCATTCCCATCGATGATGAACGAGCGCGAATCCGGTTGGTTGGCCCCTGCTTGTGACATCGAAGACTTGGAACACGAATACGCCATTACTATGGACGTTCCAGGAATGAGAAAGGAAGACCTGCATATCGAAATTCGCGATCACCAAATTATTGTTTCGGGCGAACGCAAAGCCGAGCAAGAAAAAGTGCAAGCCGATTACGAAATGAAGGAACGCTTTTACGGAAAGTTTGAGCGCGCTTTCGACCTGCCTGCATCGGTTGAAGAAGACAACATCGAAGCTAACTACGAAGACGGCGTGCTGATGATCAACATTCCTAAAACAGTTGAATCCAAAAGCACTACAAAACAAGTGAAAATTGCTGAAAGTGCACGAGGCTCTAAATCGGGCTCGGCCAAGTCAGCGTAAGCACTCCCCCCACCCACTCCGCGTGCGCCCGAGAAAACTCTCGCGCCCACTCGGGGTGGTTTTTATTTCCAGCTCGCCACCCGCACTCGCCCTCGACGAGTAATTCGAAGGCGCGCACCCAAGGGTAGCGGCTGCCTGCCCGGACCATGCCCCACAGGAAGCTCGCGCAATACAGGAACCCCGCATTCGCGGTCGACCGCTTCAAAAATATGAGCCAACACTTCATTCGCTTCGCCGGTTTCGCGCAGCGCCGCTAAGTCGCAGGCGTCAGGGCTCGAAATCAGCTCAGCCAAGGCTATTTTCTGAGCACCCGCATTCGCGCCGGCCCGCTCGCGCACGCGCTGTACTGCTTCGCAAGTCAGTACGCGCGGCACCGTATCGCTGCAGCCCACAAAATTACCCAAAATCACTGCCTTTACACCTTTAAATGCACCCGACGCAATTAACTGCTGAACCATGCGGTCAACACGGTAAAGGTTCTCGTCAACGTCTTCCAAAAATAGAATCTTGCCACGCGCATTTCCGGCGTAGGGCGTTCCGACCAGCGACGCCCACACCGACAAATTTCCTCCCACTACGGAAGATTCAAGATCGGCACGCGCCGCCTGACCCAACCACTCATAGCTCTGCTTCTCCCAAGGGGCACTGAACTTCTTTCCCCGAATCGCGGCCAAAAGCGGCCGCCACTCGGATTCGGACAATAAGCAGAACTTTCGCAACCCCGGCATCGGCGCATGCAGCGTGCGCCAGCCCCAATTCACACGCACCCACTCTAAAAGGGCCGTGGAATCAGAAAATCCAATCAATAGCTTACGAGGGGGCTTACCCTTCTTCTTCGTCCACTTTGCAAGAAGCGGAAGCAGCCGCGCCGAACCATAGCCCCCACGCGCCGCCCAAAGTACTGGTAAGTTGCTCTGAAATGCAAAATTCCACAAAGCCTCCGCACGACTCTCGTCAGTTCCAGCGAAGAACAGATGGCTTTCCAAAACTTGCGGATGCACGACAGGTTCTATACCGTGTTCGCGCAACACCTCGAGTCCTAACTCAAACTCCACTTCAGGAACTTTCGAGGAAGGAGCGATAATGCCAACGCGAACCAATTTCATAGAACTTCCTTCATAATCACTTGAGCCACCGTGCCCGACTTTAACTCACGCGTAAGGGCATCAATTCCAGTTCTATCTTTTGCCGACACCCATAAACACAAACTCGAATCGTAACCCAACTCAAGTAAACGCGCTTCGGCTTCCTTCTTTCGTTTCGCACGCTCGGACTGCGTTTTAAGCTGGTCTGTTTTAGTGAAAACAAAAAAGAGCGGCACACTCTCGGCTGCGAGAAAACGAATCGCATTTACATCAAGGTCTGAGGGGCCATGACGCGAGTCCAAAAGCACTACCGCGCGTTCGAGCGCTTCGTCGGCCTTAATATATTGGTTCACAAATACGGACCATCGCTCACGCTCCTCGTGCCCAGCTTTGGCATAACCATAGCCCGGAAGATCGGCTACGATTTTTGAGATGTCTTTCCAAAAGTAAAAGTGAATTTGCCGCGTCTTTCCTGGCTCATTACTAATCCTGGCCAGGCGAGCCCCCAAAAGGGCATTTAAAAGAGTGCTTTTGCCCACATTCGATCGGCCCACCAAAGCCACGCGTGCCTCGCCCCGGCCTTTAATATAGGATCCCTTCATGAGCTGACGAAGTTGCGATGCATCACCCAAGGTTGCTAAAAATTCACCTGCCACAAATCACCCCTTATTATAGCTCAACCGTTTTAAAGCCCGACTGTCCAGCCCAGAAGCGCACCTAAGCCCCAGCGGCCCAGCACACCCAAGAAGCGCTGCCCCCAGGGGGGCGTTGTGCGCAGTACTTCGTTACAGTCCAGCTTTCGTAAAGTACTTTGAACCAACAGCCCGTAACACGCCGTTACGAAAAGGGGCCAGAAATTTCGAAAATTCCAGTAGTTCACAGTCTCCGGCGCCATCATTTGTGCCAGTAGGTCGGCTCCGAAATAACTCAACCAAGTTGCCCAACCCAGTATCAAA
>CANJNU010000233.1 GCA_947475645.1 Bacteriovoracaceae bacterium
GCTAAACCCGGAGAAAAAACCCATTCGGTGAACATGATGTCGATTCTAGAAATTGACATCAGTGCCAGCAGTACTTCCACAGCTTCACCCTCGGAACAAGTGAGCCTCGATGCCGTGGCCCGCCTGAGTAAACTCGCTGAAGAAAAGGGAATTCAATTGGGGGTGGTCGACCTGAGTTGTCATTCGGGTTCGACGCTGGCACTCGCTAACTCAAAAACATGCGTTATTGCTGGATCGGGCTCAGACCAAGGCGCGAGTAATAGTTTTGCAGAAAAATTTCTCGCCAATCTTGGCGCAGGTAAGTCTCTCGAGGAGATTTTTTTAGAATCGCGTAGACAAAGTAAAAGTCCGGCTTTTCCCATGATTTCTACCTCATCGGGCGAAAAACTGAATGCAACTCTCTATCCGTGGCTTCGGCCTTCACTCATTCTTTATCACTACCAGCTCGACTTCGACTTTACACAGCCCCTTCTTAAAGCCGCCGAATGTGAACGCGGCGACATCCTTTTTTCTGCTGCTTTTAAAAAACAGATTGAGCAAATAGCTGCACTTCTAAAAAAGTCGCGACCCGACACTCAGCGACTTGAAGCACTGATGGAAGAGTACGAAACAACACAAAACGAGCTGTTAAAAAAACTTCGATCTTGGGGCACTCCGCTCCTCAAGCAAAAACTAGCCCCTCCTCTACCCAGCATTACTTACCAGGACCTGGTTAACTCGGATTACGTGGCCGACATTGCACGGCTTAAAAAATTACCCCCCTCATCTCCCCCAGCGCGCCAGAAAATTGCCCAGCGAATCGCGCTGGAAGAGGCTTTGGCAAAAGAGAAAGCGCGGATTCTTCGCCTGTATCCGCAGCTCGACCATTACCGCGATCGCTTCAGGCAGCTTCTCAGTCAGCTCAATCGTCCTGCCGAACTCGCCGTTCAGATCGCTGAAGAGGAACGAAAACTTTATTCTTCGCTTTATCAGAAAGAAAAGTTGCACAACCCCTGCGCAGATTTTGTACTCTAATTCGTTTTTTTTTACAGACACGATTGGTTTGTCTTTTATTACACAGACGCCATTAAAGACACACAACCTGTTTATTTTACTGAGAAAAATTTCATACTATTTTGGTCAAACTTAAATCTGACTATTTCGTACAGGTATAACTTGCCGAAATTATTACTGAAATTTACTCAAGTGGGAAATTACTGCACCGATAGGAGTGTTGTAAGTCAGGCAGGGATTGCAGGGCTTAGAAACTTTCACGGAGGAGGTCATGATGACAAAACCAGGAGAATAATATGTCTTTGCGTATCAATACAAACTTACAGGCTATGGCTGCACAACGTTATTTAACCGGCAATCACGAGGCTCAAAATAAAGCTCTCGAACGCTTAGCCTCTGGCGCACGAATCAATCGTGCCGGGGACGACGCTGCCGGACTCGCGATCAGTGAAAAATTGAAGGCGAGCATTCGATCCATGCGACAGGCCGCACGTAACGCCAACGACGGGATCTCGATGATCCAAACGGCCGAAGGTGCGATGAACGAAATTGGAAACATTCTGATTCGTATGCGTGAACTATCCGTTCAAGGTGCATCCGACACCATCGGCGACACGGAACGCCAGTTCATCAACAAAGAAGTTGTAAATCTTAAAGACGAAATCAATCGTATTTCGCACTCCACCGAGTTCAACGGTACCAAGTTGCTCGACGGAACATCTCCCCCTCTCGATATCCAAATCGGTATCAACAATAACGCGGGCCTCGACCGTTTCGTTTACGATGCCCCTGCCAGAAACACAACTCTGGACGGATTGGGATTAGATGCCGTATCGATTACCACTCGCGATGAATCTCAACAGAACCTCAAGCAACTCGACACCGCCATTACCAAGCTCGCCGAAAACCGCGCCAGCTTAGGTGCCCTTCAAAATCGATTGGGTTCGGCGTTGAATAACTTGAGCATCTATCGTGAGAACCTGGAAGCCGCAAATTCACGTATCCGTGACACGGATATGGCCGAAGAAACTTCCGAACTCGCTAAACAGAACATCTTGTCACAAGCCAACATCTCGGTTTTGGGACAAGCCAATCAAAATCCTCAGGCTGTGCTGAAGTTGTTGCAATAATTAGCCTGACTGAATCCTGATGGGGGTGCTCTGCGCAGAGTCGCAGGGCACCTCCCCTTTACCCAAAAAAGTTTCGATACCGTTTCTGGCAGTAGCATGTCCCTATTGCCATGAAGCCGCGAATGTCTATGATATTTGCGACGCTTCTCCAGTCAAGTAAGCTCAGGCTTGCTTCTATCGGACACGCAGTTGAACGAATAAGTTAGGTCGACCCGACGCGCTGTTTTTTAGCGCCCGGTCAACGCGTCTTTTCACGCCGCAAGTAGGACGTGATACGCAAAGCAAGCGGGACGTCCCCCAGGATGGGGATTCCCGCTTGTTTTTTTTGTTCCAGAAGGCTAGTGGCTCCATCACTATGGAAAAGTCCATTCATCCTCGTGATCGCCTGCCTCTCAATCACCCCGAATACCGCTACGCCGAGTCTCGCAACCCCTACCAAGCCAAGGTAAGAGATCTTCGCGGCCGAGTTTACTCGGATAATGACACCGAGAACTTCAAAGGCGAGTGGCGCAAGCAGTTCGTCGACCAAGCCCAACACCCGGAACTCAAACGCCCCGTTTCGGTCGAAATTGGCTGCAACGCCGGTCATGTCATTCTCGAATGGGCCGCCCAAGACCTCTCCACCGCTTATATCGGCATCGACTGGAAATTTAAGCCCATCTTCCGAGCCACCGAAAAGGCAATCAAGCGAAAGATCGACAACCTGGTATTCCTTCGGGCCCATGCCGATCGTCTTCATTACATGTTTGGAAATCAGGAAATCGACTTCCTGGCTCTCTATTTTCCCGATCCCTGGCCTAAAAAGGCCCAGCTCAAGAATCGCTGGCTCACGGCCGAACGACTCAGACAAATTGCCCCCCTGGTAAAGCCGGGCGGAATATTTCACATCAAAACTGATCACTTAGGCTATTTTGAGTGGATGGAAGAGGCCATTGCGCAGGTAGGCGACCTGTGGGAGCCGTTCGAGCATACACGTAACCTGCACGCCCACCATCCGGCGCCTCAAACGCTCAAAATTCCTGAAGTAACCCTTTTCGAGGGACTCTTTATTAAAGACGGAATTCAGATCA
>CANJNU010000234.1 GCA_947475645.1 Bacteriovoracaceae bacterium
CGATTTGCAGCGGCAGTTGCGGTGGATGCTGGATCATTCGGACGCGCGTTGCCAAATGGGAAAACTGGCACGTGAACACGTGATGTCGAATTACGACCGAAAGTATCGGGTTCAGAAGACTCTCGAAATCTATGATCGGTGCCTGAGGGATAGAGGAGTCTAGTGAGCACAGATTCTTGAAAGCAATTGCGTTTTTGGTTCAAAGAACGATACTAGAAGTCTATGATCCCCCTTAGAAAAGCGCTGACCTCGACGGTTGGTAAGAAGATTCTTATGGCCTTCAGTGGTCTGGGTTTAGTTGGTTTTGTGATTGTTCATTTGTTGGGCAATCTGACCCTGTATCGGTCTGAAGGAACGGCATTTAATGCTTACGCTCATACTCTCGATAGTTTGGGCGTTTTGAAGTTGATCGCCGAATTTGGGCTGATCGGCGTTTTTGGCTTGCACATCTACACGGGGCTGACCGTGAAGATGCACAATTTAAGTGCTCGCCCCATTGGTTACAATCAGACGCGTTCTAAAGGTGGACCTTCGCTGAGTAATCCTGCCTCGCGGAATATGATTATAACCGGCTTGGTGATTTTAGGGTTCTTGATACTTCATATTTGGCAGTTCCGCTTTGGCCCAGGAATCGAAGCAGGGTATGTTGCTGACGCGAAGGGCGAGGCTGTTCGCGATTTGCATCGCTTGGTGGTTGAAACTTTGAAAAATCCTCTGTTCGCTGGGATTTATTCAGCGGTGATGATTCTTTTGGGAATGCATTTGCGGCACGGTTTTTGGAGTGCATTCCAGTCTTTGGGCGCGATGAATGCGCGACTTACTCGGCCGATTTATGGTTTTGGCTTTGTCCTGGCTTTGCTTTTGGCTGCAGGATTTCTCGGAATTCCTGTTTGGATTTACTTCGGAGGTGCACAATGAGTGACGTATTGAATTCAAATGTTCCCGAAGGGCCCTTGGCTACGAAGTGGCAGGATTATCTTGGCCACTTAAAATTGGTGAATCCCGCCAACAAAAGAAAGCACACAATCATTGTAGTGGGAACTGGGCTTGCGGGTGCCTCTGCATCGGCCTCGTTGGCAGAGCTGGGTTACAACGTAAAAACATTTTGCATTCAGGATTCCCCTCGTCGTGCGCACTCGATTGCGGCGCAAGGCGGAATTAATGCGGCCAAGAATTATTCGAACGACGGCGACAGCGTTTTTCGTTTATTCTATGACACCATTAAGGGGGGCGATTTCCGAGCTCGCGAAGCGAACGTGCATCGTTTGGCCGAGATCAGTCGGCAGATTATCGATCAAAGCGTTTCGCAAGGCGTGCCTTTTGCGCGCGAATACAGTGGTGAGCTGGCGAATCGCTCGTTCGGTGGTGCTCAAGTTTCGCGTACCTTCTACGCCCGTGGGCAAACGGGGCAGCAGCTTTTATTGGGTGCTTATGGGCAGATGATGCGTCAGGTAGACGCGGGCAAGGTGACGCTTCATGCGCGCACCGAGATGCTCGATCTGGTTGTGATTGATGGACGAGCTCGGGGGATTATTACGCGCAACTTGGTAACTGGAGAGCTTGAACGCCATGTTGCCGATTCAGTGTGCTTGGCCACAGGAGGATACGGACGCGTGTACTTCCTTTCAACGAATGCGTTTAACTCGAATGTAACGGCCGCTTGGAGAGCACATAAAAAGGGCGCATTCTTTGCGAACCCTTCGTTTACGCAAATTCACCCGACTTGCATTCCGGTTTCGGGCGACCATCAATCCAAGCTCACTTTGATGTCAGAGAGCTTGCGAAATGACGGTCGCGTTTGGGTTCCTAAGAAAAAAGAAGATGTGAAGAAGCGTCCGAGTGAGATTGCCGACGAAGACCGCGATTACTACTTGGAGCGCCGTTATCCGTCGTTCGGAAATCTGGTTCCTCGCGATGTCGCTTCTCGCGCTGCTAAACAGGTGTGCGATGATGGGCGTGGAGTGGGGGCCTCGGGATTGGCTGTTTATCTGGACTTTCGCGACGCAATTAAGCGCGATGGCGAAGCCCTAGTTCGCGATAAATACGGTAACCTTTTTCAAATGTATGAAAAGATCGCCGGCGAAAATCCCTACCAAGTTCCGATGCGGATTTACCCTGCTGTTCATTATACGATGGGTGGCTTGTGGGTGGATTATAATTTGATGAGTAACCTTCCTGGGCTTCATGTGCTGGGTGAAGCGAACTTCTCGGATCACGGAGCAAACCGTTTGGGTGCAAGTGCCTTGATGCAGGGTTTAGCTGACGGTTACTTTGTGATTCCTTACACCATGGGTGCCTATTTGGCCGAAGCGCAGCTCTCCAAAGTAGATACGTCTCATTCTGCATTCGATGCAGCAGAGAAAGCAGCCAAGGCTCAGATTGATCAGTTAATCAGTGTGGGTAAGCAAGGCAAGCGTACCGTCATGTCGTACTACCGTGAGTTGGGTAAAGTGATGTGGGATCATGTGGGAATGTCTCGCGACGAAAAGGGCCTGAAAGTGGCGGTTGATCGAATTTCAGCACTTCGCGCTGACTATTGGAAGAACGTAAAGATTACCGGAATTGAGAAGGGGTATAACAAATACCTCGAAATTGCAGGGCGTGTCGCTGACTTATTAGAGTTGGGTGAATTAATGGCGCGAGATGCATTGAACCGCTCAGAGAGTTGTGGAGGTCACTTTCGTTTGGAAAGTCAAACTCCCGATGGAGAGGCAATGCGTAAGGACGACGAGTTCTCGTACGTGGCTGCTTGGGAGTGGAAGGGCGCCGGAGCAGCGCCCTCGTTGCACAAGGAGAACCTGACTTTTGAGAACGTTCATCTGGCTCAAAGGAGTTACAAATGAGTGAATCCAAGAAAATGAAAATCACTTTGGTGATTTGGAGACAAGCCAGTTCGCGCGATCAGGGCCGCTTTGAGACTTATGATGCGAAAGACGTGTCACCCGATATGTCGTTTTTAGAAATGCTGGATGTGGTGAATGAAGATTTGATCCTTCAAGATAAGGAGCCCATCGAGTTCGACAGTGATTGCCGCGAAGGAATTTGTGGTGCTTGCAGTTGCGTGATTAATGGCCAAGCTCATGGCCCAGAGCTCGCCACGACGACCTGCCAACTGCACATGAGAAGCTTCAGTGACGGCGATACGATTGTGGTTGAGCCATGGAGAGCTCGTGCCTTCC
>CANJNU010000235.1 GCA_947475645.1 Bacteriovoracaceae bacterium
GACTCTTCAAAAATTCCAGGACTGAAGCCCGCGTTCGATAAGGCAGGCACCGTCACGGCTGCAAATGCTTCAACTATTAATGATGGAGCGGTTGCGCTCGTGCTGGCGAGCGAAGAGAAAGTGAAAGAGCTTAACCTCACGCCTCTTGCTAAAATCGTATCGTATGCTGGACATGCACAAGAACCGGTCTGGTTTACGACTGCGCCCGCAGCTGCCATGAAGAAGGCCATGAAGAAGGCAGGATGGGAGCCGTCAAACGTCGACCTTTTTGAAGTGAATGAAGCATTCGCTGTAGTAGCCATGGCTGCGCAAAAAGAACTCAGTATTCCAAGCGAAAAGCTCAATGTTTGGGGTGGCGCCATTTCACTGGGGCATCCGATCGGTGCGAGTGGCGCACGAATTATTGTAACACTTCTATCTGCGCTGAAAGATCGCGGCTTAAAACGCGGTGTGGCCGGAATATGCATCGGCGGCGGTGAAGCCACTGCCGTTTGTGTGGAGCTTTGTTCATGAATAAATTGGTGAAGGACGCTCACGAAGCAGTTCGTGATATTCCGGATAACGCCACCCTGGCTCTGGGAGGTTTTGGTCTTTGTGGAATTCCTGAAAACTGCATCGAAGCGCTCGTTGCAAAAGGAATTAAGGGCCTGACTTGTATTGCGAATAATGCGGGTGTTGATGACTTTGGCATAGGCTTGATGTTGCAAAAGCGGCAAGTCAAAAAAATGATTTCGAGCTATGTGGGCGAGAATAAGCTTTTTGAGCAACTGGTGCTTTCGGGCGAACTTGAACTCGAACTCACACCGCAAGGTACATTGGCCGAAAAGCTTCGTGCAGGGGGCGCCGGAATTCCAGCGTTCTATACGCCTACCGGGGTGGGTACGCTCATTGCCGAAGGAAAAGAAGTTCGCGAGTTCAGTGGTCGCAGCTATGTGCTCGAGAGATCTCTGTTTGCCGACTTTTCCATTGTTAAGGCTTGGAAAGGTGACACGATGGGTAATCTGGTTTTTCGTGGAACAGCTCGTAATTTTAATCCCATGGTTGCCACTGCAAGCTATTGTACTATTGCCGAAGTGGAGCATTTGGTTCCCGCGGGGGAAATTAATCCTGATCAAGTTCATGTTCCTGGAATTTACGTGAAGCGTATTTTTCAGGGTAAAAATTATCAAAAGCGCATTGAGCGTAGAATGATTCGGCAGGAATAATCTCATGGCCCTTACTCGCGAACAAATCGCTCAGCGCATCGCTCAAGAACTGAAGAATGGCTATTACGTGAATCTCGGGATAGGCATTCCGACTCTCGTTGCTAACTACATTCCCAAGGGAATTAAAGTGGTTCTGCAGAGCGAGAACGGACTTTTGGGAGTGGGGCCCTATCCTACAGAATCCCAAGTAGATCCTGATCTGATTAATGCAGGTAAAGAAACGGTAACGACACTTCCGGGGTCATCTTTTTTTTCGAGCGCTGATTCCTTTGCGATGATCCGGGGCGGACATGTCGATTTAACAGTGCTGGGTGCGATGGAAGTCGATCAAAAAGGAAGTATTGCGAACTGGATGGTCCCCGGAAAAATGGTGAAGGGGATGGGCGGTGCCATGGATTTGGTGGCTGGTGCGCGAAACGTGATCGTAGCGATGCAGCACGTTTCCAGAGAGGGTCAAAGCAAAATTCTTCCTGCCTGTACTTTGCCTTTAACCGGTATCCATTGTGTGAAAAAGATTGTTACCGAGCTGGCAGTCATTGATGTCACACCGAATGGACTTGTTTTGAAAGAACGCGCTCCGGGCGTCAGCATCGATGAGATCAAAAAGGCTACTGCTGCCGAGATGTTGATTCCTGCCGATGTTCCTGAAATGAAATTTTAGATCCCTGGTTTTGACTCATTAATTTAAATGCTGTGTCTGAATCGACTCATTCACAGCGTCGCTCTCGACCATTAGGCTAGGGATTGAGCTCAGTTTTTTGAGTTCCGGGGAGCGAAAATGGTAAAGAGAACGTTCAGGTCCTTGACTGGATTTTTTGCAATAGCGGGCTTTGCGCTGGTTGCATCGAGCACTCCGGCCCGCGCAGGGATCTTCGGCGATGTCGTAGACGCAGTAGCGTCGGCCGCTAACGAAGTTGTGGATGCGGTAGTGGGTTTGGGCGAGAAAGCGGCCCAAGTGGTGATCGACGGTTATGGAAATACGATTACTGTCATGTGCAGCCGAAAGTCAATTCGTGGTTTTTCTGCGATTTGCTTCGACGGAGACATTCCTCGCAGCGGCGAGTACATGAATCGGATCGCAGCAGGAGTCGACGCGGTTAATTCGGTGAGTAATGGCACTTTGGCGTACATTCGAGGGCCTTCTCGAAATAATCCGAACGGACTTCCTGAGCGGTATTCTCCTCTGGGCTCGATTCAAAGTTTTGTTGGAGTGATTCAGAATGGAGCTTCGAAAGCGGCTCAATTTTCAGCGGGTAAGCCTGGGGCGACGGTTTTAGGCTCGAACATGACGGCCGGCGGAGGTGTGGCGGGCAGGGTTACCATCTTGCCTCTTGCCTATGACTATTACGTCACGGCTTTTGGAATTGGCTCACTGCTCGTTCACGAAGGCGATCATAGTCGGTTTGGAACTCACTCGTCGGGATCGAGTCAAGATGCAGCCGAAAATGGGCCCTATGGAACGGAGCTGCGTTTTCTCGCAACGGTCACACGCGATCCCGCTCCTCTTATTTCTGACTTCGATCGAAGTAATTCGCTTCAACTCATGAAATCGCGTTACGGAGCGATTGCCGATTCAGTTGCCAGAACTCGGTTAATCTCTTGGGCGGAGAAGACCGATCCCGATCTCGTTCTCAGTCAGGGCTGTGTGAACGCAGCAAATCACAATAGCCCGCGAACCTGCATGAATCAGGGACAGATCATCAATTACAGCTCGTACTTGCCTGCGCGTACGGTGCGGCTGGGAAAACTAACGCTCGAAACTTGTCGGTGTGCTCCTCCGACTGTGTTGAAGAATCAAGTCGTGTTGAAGAAAATAAGACTTTGAAAGCGAGAGGCAATTATGAAAAAGCGGCTAAGCGGTGTCGTTATAATTTTTGGAATTCTAGGGGTTCTTATTTTCTTGCCGGCTCAGAATATTGGCAACAGGCAGATGGGCGGAGAAACGGTAGGGCAGAACGGCTC
>CANJNU010000236.1 GCA_947475645.1 Bacteriovoracaceae bacterium
AGGGTCTTGAAAACTTTATGGGAAGTTTTACGACCGATGCCTACCGCGCGGCCCTGAATGCCGATATTGCAATTGATCATACGAACTTTATTTCGGGCGAACTTCATCAGGGCAGCGTTACGTCAGCCGATCTATTTAACGCTAATCCGGGTGTCTACAATCCGGTTTCGAAGAAGGCGTGGACATTATATTCTCTGCCTATTCAGGGGAAAACGCTGAAATGGCTTCTTAACTTTCTTTATTCTCTTAAAGGATTTAGTGAGGGTGGGAGTTTGAACTTCTCTGGATCAGATCTGGTTTTTGATCCGATCAGGGCTCGTACGATCGGTTCGCTGAACGATATTCTTAAGCCAAGATCTTCGATGAATCTTTTTTCGCAGCTTTCCGAGCAAGAGGGATGGCGCGATGCTTACGAGTCGGCTGAGGAGTCGATTGTTAAAACATTCAGAATCGGTGGTGAGGAAGTTCAGCCCGAGCGCTTCTATTTAATGGCAACGCCGGGCTCGATTGTTGAATCTTTGAGGCTTTTAAATACCTATGTACCGAATGCTGTACCTCTCGATCAGCTTCGAGATACGGGCGAGGAAGACTGGCGAGTGATGAAGAAATATCTCACTCAACTTCAAACCTTGAGTCCCGAAAAAATTCAGATTGGAAGTCGCATTCGAACCTTTCAGTGCGACCTCGGACTTCGAATTCCTGATATCTCGTGGAAGGTAAGTCGCTCGTCTACGCATGCGAATAACGGTACCGTTCAGGCAAAGATTCAGGTGGTGGTCAGAAACTCTGGACTGACTCCCTCTGTTCCCGGCTCGAGTTTAGGCGGACCACACCTTTCGTTGCTTTTGAATGAGCGCGGCGCCGATACGGCGCAAGCCCCAGTTTTTCACGCTGTAGGAGAGTCTCAACCCATTCCCGCTCTCTTTCCAGGAGAGTCCATCACGCTTTCTTGGGACGCTATTTCGCTTACTCTGAGTCAAGGCGTCTATCCGCTGACGATTCGAATCGATGGAAGTGTGGGCGAAGCCAATACCTCTAACGATGAAATTACCCAGTATTTTCAGCGCTGAGCTGAGCTAGAAAATAAGCATCCTGGCCGCCTGAGTCGATCTCTACACTTAAAAGATCGACCTCGACTACTTGGTTTCGCAGTGAAACGGCCTGTGCTTCTGAAATAGGGAGCACCACACGCATGTAATTGGGGCTATATCCCTGTACCCAGTAAGGCGAAGGAATGAGAGAAGCCTTCCCTTGTGGGGGTTTTCGTACTGGCCGTTCGAGAAGTACATTTTTCAACTTTGAGCCCCTGAGTACAGTCTCATAACGTTCGGTCACCCGTTTCAAGCTCAGCTGATTCAGCTCGCGCGAGCGTTTAAGTCTCTCGGCAATAGAGATAGAGCCAGGAAGGCGCGTTGCCGGAGTGCCTTTTCGCTCACTGTATGGAAATACGTGCAATCGGGTCCAGGGAAGTTGGCTGAGTTCGAGTAAGGAGGCTTCAAACTCTTCGCGAGTTTCACCAGGAAACCCAGTAATCACATCCATTCCCACAAAAATGGGCGCGGCCACGACGGTAAGATTGGCTAAGGTGTTCAAACATTCTCGAACCTGATCGTTGCCATATTTCCGCTTCATTTGCTTAAGTGTTCGATCTTGGGTAGCCTGAAGTGAAACGTGAAAGTGTGGACAGAATCGAGGCTCTCTCTGCATGAGGCTGATCAAAGCTGGGGTGATCTCAGTCGGATCGAGAGACCCGACGCGCAAACGCTCGAGTTGAGTTTCTGACAAAATAAGCTCGAAGAGATCGGCCACCGCCTGATCGGGAGAAACTCCCCAGTCGATGCCAAAATCGCCGATATTGGTGCCCGTGATTACGACCTCGCGCACTCCCTGAGATACCAAGTGCTGAACCTGCTTAAGAACCTCTTTAGGTCTTAAGCTTCGCGCAGGGCCTCGACCGTAGGGAATGATGCAATAGGTGCAAAACGAGTTGCAACCCTCCTGAATTTTTAAAAATGCTCGGGTTTTTAAACCCTCTAAGCTCGTTCCAACAGGAGGGGTGGTAAACGAATCCTCGGCCAGTGGCCATTCGCGCTCTTGGGGGTGCCTTGAAAGAAGCTGTTCGTAATTCGAAACGCTGCCCAAAATCTCAGCTTCTGTGGGCTGAGTAGTTTCGACTTTACTGAGAAGTAAATCGACCATTCCTGGCTTATTCTGGTTTCCAACAACGAAGCTCAATCCAGTTGTTTTGGCGTAAGCTTGGGGATCGACCTCGGCTCCGCATCCAGTAAGAACAACGCGAGACTGGGTGAACTCCTTGCTCAGTTGTGTAGCCATTCTTCTACTTTGTCGATCCGCTTCGTCGGTTACTGTGCAGCTATTTACGATACAGAGGTCGGGCTCGATCGATGAGTTTTTGTCTTGGGTGGTGTCCGTGAAGGGCTTCCACCCCTTTTGTTGAAGTTGGGCCTCGAGAGCTTGGGTATCGTACCAGTTTGCCTTACAGCCAAGAGTTTTAATGAGGTAATGCTTTTGCTTATCCATTTTAAATAATCACTTTAATCAAGTCTGCGCAGGCAGAATGCCGCCCGTGGTTTCAATGTAGCCGCCCCCCAGCACCTCGTCGTCCGAATAAAAGACAATGGGTGTACCTGGTTGCATTCCCAAGAGAGAATGTTCGAACTCAACTTGAATGACAGAATTCTCAAAAGAAAAAATTGTACAGTTCAGAAGATCTTTTTGATTGGAGGAAAGGCGCGCCAAACACGAGAATTGCAGAAGCCCATTCATGGGGCGCGTCCAAGTTACTTCAGACACTCTGGCGTATTTCGATACGATTGAATCCGCTTTATCGACGATCAATGTATTGCTCGAGAATTGATAAGCGCTGACCACCAGCTTTTCTCCATAGTTTCTATTTAATTTAACTTCTTGGCCGATGCGATACTGGTAAAGTCCAAAGTGGTCTCCTACAACGCGTGAGTCCGCGTGTTTAATCAGTCCCGGATAGCGAAGGGATGCTGCACTTCGCGATTCGACGACATGGCGCACTTGATCGAGTGTGCCCAAACAAGCGACTTCATGATGCGAGGATGTTGTAATAGGAAGTTCGAATTCTTTCGCAAGTTTCTCTACCATAAAATCTTGAAAGCTTCCGATGGGGAGAAT
>CANJNU010000237.1 GCA_947475645.1 Bacteriovoracaceae bacterium
ACCACGAAAGTTTGACGATCTGTTTCTAAGGGGTGAATGTCGAGAATGGCCTTCTCACCCAAAATTTTATTCAGTGACTCGACGATCGAAAAAATCTCGACCCCCGAGGACTTCTTTAACTGCACAACCATTTGCCCAGGCAGTCGATCGACTTGTGAACTTACCACGCGCCGAGCAAGAGCTTCGGGTGTAGAAAGAGCCAAAAGACCCAGTGCGCCCAATCCCATCATGAGAGTCGGCACATGGGAACGACATCCCACAATTTTCTGCTTCTGACGCAGTTTCTCTGAGAACATAAGGACTCCATTCCTTAGATAGGTTGATACTTCTTAGCGTACGCTTGAGTTTCAGATAACCCAATGAAAATCTCGTACCTGAGTCATCATTGCCGATCAAAACTCTCAGGAATTTCAGCCTTCCAGTCCTTAATTCTAAACGAGGGAGTGATGCGACCACGGAAGCGATTTAACTCGGGAACGCCCGCCCACGCTGTCACTTCAGCCGCGCCAGTAAATGGAAGGGTGTCGTCTTCCGCCGCATGAAACCAGATCGCTTCGATCAGGCTGCGGGAGGCTGAACCGCTGCTCCGTAAATTCAACTTCAGGTGACGGCCCTTCAAAACGCGATGATCGTGAACGGAGGCACCACATACAAAAACGGGCTCCGGATTTCCAGGGCCAAAGGGCCCTAATCGCTCAAGCTCCTGCAGTAATGAAACAGTCAGGTCTTCGACCGCAACCTGACCCTCTACATAAATAGGAAGCGTGTCCTTGTCCTCGGCCACGCCAGAGAGAGCTTGATCGAACGCATCAGCAAAAAGGTCTAAATTCTCGGGCTTCAACGATAGGCCCGCAGCATACTTATGACCACCAAAGCCCAGCAAAGTCTCGCTCGACGCCCGAAGTGCATTCAATACGTCTTTGCCTCCATAGCTTCTGACGCTGCCTTTGCCATGCCCCTCGCGAAACGCGATTACTGCGGCGGGCCTTCGAAATGTCTCTGTTACCCGCGAGGCCACAATACCGACCACACCCTCGTGCCAGGCGGCATCGGCCACCACAATTCCATACTTAAACTTTCCTTCGGCCAGGCCCGTTTCAACGCGCACCCGAACCTCGTCCCAAATCGCATTCTGAAGATCAGCTCGTTCTTGATTCAACTTCTCGAGCTCAAGCGCCAACTCGGTTGCGCGCGAATCGTCCTCGGTAGTTAAAAGCTCAAGCGCAAGCGATGCCGAATGCATTCGCCCTGAAGCATTGATTCGAGGCCCTAATACAAATCCAAGGTGCCCTGGGCTAATCTCTTTAGACGCAAGACCCGCCGCGGCCAAAAGAGCACGCACGCCCGGCTTCTTGGATCGCTTCAAAACTTCTAAACCATGGCGCACCAGAATGTGGTTATCACCCGTAAGCGGCACCATGTCCGCTGCAGTGGCCATGACCACTAAATCTAAGTGCTGCTTTAAATTCGGCTCGGCACGATCCTTAAACCAACCCTGCTCGCGACCATAAGCGCGCAAAGCAACCGCCAAATAAAAGGCCAAACCACATCCGCAAAGCTGCCTCAAACCACTGTCGCAGTCAGGGCGCTGAGGATTCAGTACTGCATGCGCATCAGGCAGCCCACGTTTCGGATCCAGCTGATGATGATCAACAATAATTAACTCAATCCCCAGCTCACGCGCCCTGGTCGCAGCATCGAAGCTTGTAATGCCACAATCTACGGTAACCAAGAGCTGCACTCCCTCGCGGGCCGCCTCTTCGACAGCTCCCACTCCCAAACCATATCCATCTTTAAATCGATCGGGTTGGCGGGCGTCAAAAACCAATCCAAAATCTCTGAACACCCAACTCAGTAGGGCAGCCCCGGTGGTGCCATCTACATCGTAATCGCCGTAGATTCGTACGCGTTGCTGAGCACTCCAGGCTACACCCAATCGGTCTATCGCAATACGCATGTCGCGAATCAACCAAGGCGAAGTCATCGCCTCGATTCTCGGATTCAAAAAGTCCTGAATCGCCTCGGCGCTTTCAAGTCCTCGCATCCAGCAGGTTCGCACCGTAAGCTCATGAAGTCCGGTCTGGACACTGAGCTCACGAATAGAACCCACCGGAAACTCCGATCTTAACTTCCATTCACGAGGCTTCCGATGATTCCTAGTCACTTCAACTGCGTTCAAAACTTAAAACCTCAATTCGCTTTTATTTCAGTGCGAGACGGATAATCACGATTTTTAGTCAACGGCACGCCAGCCGCCTTTGCCTTTGTTGCCTTATCGTCGAGGTAGTGGCTCATAAAAATAACGAACGAACTGGCCACAAAAATGGACGAATATGTTCCAATCACAATTCCCACCATTAAAGTAAACGCAAAGTCTTCGATTACTTTTCCACCGAACATCCACAGTGCAAATACCGTAAGGAAAGTACACAGCGACGTTAAAATGGTACGCCCCAACGTCTCGTTAATCGCGCGATTCACAGCCTGATCGATCGTTAATTCTGGATGAGCGTCGGTGGTTTCACGAACCCGATCATAAACAATAATGGTATCGTTATTTGAATAACCAATCAGTGCCAACAAGGCCGCCAAAATCTGCAAATCGAACTGTTTCTGCGTCACGATAAATACCCCTAAGGTAATCATCGAGTCGTGAATCAGTGCCAACACTGCTCCAGGCGAATACCGATTATCGAAACGCAACCAAACGTAGAGAAAAATACAGGTCAGGGCTAAAACCATCGACCAAAGTCCGCTCATCTGAAGCGACTTTCCGGCAGCAGGTCCAACCACGTCCACTCGCTGAATCTCGAAGTCGCCTTTCTGCAAGGTCTTCAAAAATACTGACTGAACGACTTGAGAAATCTCGTTCAACGACTTTTCGTCGCCCTGAGCCTTAATTAAGAAAGTATGCTGCGCTACGTCGCCAATTTGTTGAATCTTGAGATTCTTCAAACCGCCCATTTCCATTTCACTGCGCAGCTGACCAATCTCCCAAGCTATGGGCGTGCGAACCTGCACCTCGGCGCCCCCCGTAAAGTCGATGCCGTAATTCAATCCCTTCGTGAAGAAGAGCGCCAGGGTAACCAATACGGCCAAGA
>CANJNU010000238.1 GCA_947475645.1 Bacteriovoracaceae bacterium
AGAATCACTACGCATTACAAACCTCGGCCGAACTCGAAGAAACCCCGCTCGAAGCCTTTCTGTCTCCCCTTTGCTATGATTCAGCTCGCATTCCACCCGCCCAGATACGCGCCTCCTTCCCTTCAATCGAAGTTAAAAATGATCACATTCGCATCAAAGGCGACGCCAATATTTCACTCTGGGGCGGAAAGATTCAATTCAGCGATCTCTCTGCTCAGCACTTAGATACTGAGATTCCCGAATTCAATTTCAGCACCAATTTCTCGGGTATTGAACTCCTTCCTCTTGGAACTTGGCTGAATTTTGGCGAGATGAAAGGAATACTGCAGGGCTATGCTCGTCATGTGGTCATTCAAAAGTGGCTTCCGACTCATTTTGACTTCCGAATCGACGCGCTTCCTCATCGCAACTGGATTGAGTTCTCGCCCGAATCCCTAAAAAACTTAATTGGCCTCTTCGCGGGCGATGCGGTTGAGCAAATACCCGGATTTGCTCACGATCCATTTTTTGGATGGATGAGCGACCGCCTCGGCGGATTCGACCTCAAATACGCTGGCCTTTCCTTGTTCGCTGACAACGGAACAATTCTCATCGAAACTCACGACCCTCCCGAGATTTACCGAATCCTAAAAAAACACTATATTTTTTGGGGCCGCCGTTTCAAAATGCCCCTTATTACATCGACTTATCCGGTCGCAATGGATCAAATGGGCCTTACACGAGTTGCCCTTGTTATGGCCGATCAAATCAAAGCGCTTGCAGAAAAGAAGAAGGCAGAAAAGAATGAAGTCCATGAAACAGAATCCAGCTTCCTCTCTCCTACAAAATGCACGTCGCCCCTCGTCTCTCCTCATCATTAGCGCTGTAGCTCTCTTCGTTTCCTGCGTAACGGTGAATGTCAATTTCCCTGAAGCAACCGTTCAAAGGGCCGCCGGCGGCTATGTAGAAGATCTTTACAAAGCTCGCGATCGAGACAAGGAAGCGCCCGCTCAAGCCGCACCCACGCAACCTTCCGCCTTCCTTCATCACTTTCTCTTCCAAGTTTCGGATGCACTCATTCCTTCGGCTTACGCCGTCGAGGTGTCAGCAACCTTTCAAGTCAAGAACGCCAAAACGTCCGAAATCCAGGCCCATCAAGCGGCGCGCTTAAATCAAGTCGTCGAGGCAAAGAAGGCCGGCCACGTCGGTGAGACCTGGAACGGTTTTCTTTCGTTCGAGCATGCCCCTCAACTTAAGCCCCTTCTAAAAAAGAGCCTAGAACCCCTAGTTGACGCAGAAAATCATGACCGAAAGACTCTCTATGCCGAGATTCTCTCCCTCAACCACATGACCGCTACTCAGCTCAAAATCATTGAGACCAGCTTTGCCCGCTCATTCCAGGCCGCGTCATCGCCTGGAACCTGGATACAGAGCGCTGAAGGAAAATGGATTCAAAAGTGACTTGTCGCGACTCGTACTAGGGGGTACACCAGGGGCGAGGCAAATTTATGACCCCCGCGAACGCTCCCCGTAAGAATGTCTACGATAACGTCCTTCAAGCCATTGGAAATACGCCTCTTGTTCGACTGAATAAGGTTCTTCCTGGCATCCAAGCCAACGTCTACGGGAAGCTAGAATTTATGAATCCGGGCGGCTCAATTAAGGACCGCATTGGCTGGTGGATGATTGAAGACGCCGAACGCAAAGGACTCATTAAGCCGGGCGGCACTCTCGTTGAAGGCACAAGTGGAAACACCGGCGTGGGTCTTGCCCTTGCCGCGGCCATTAAGGGCTACAAGTGTATCTTTGTGTTGCCCGACAAAATGTCGAACGAGAAAATCCAAAACCTTCGTGCCTTTGGGGCAAAGGTGGTGGTCACCCCTACAGCGGTCGAGTTCGACGATCCTCGCAGTTACTATCAAGTTTCCCGGCGTCTTGCCCGCGAAACTCCCAATTCGATTTATCTCAACCAATACGACAATCTCTCAAACCGTGAAGCTCATTATAATAGCACGGGACCAGAGATTCTTGAGCAGATGCCCGACATCGATTACTTTATTGCGGGTATTGGTACGGGAGGCACGATCTGCGGCGTAGGCCGGTACCTTAAAGAAAAGAAGCCCTCGACTCAAATCATTGCCGTCGACCCAGTGGGTTCGATTGTTCACGAATACTTCAAAACCGGAAAGTTCCTGACTCGGCCAAAAACTTACAAAATCGAAGGTATTGGTGAAGACTTCATTCCGAAGAATTATGACTTATCGCTTATCGACGATATCGTGCAGGTTGAAGATAAAGAATCATTTTTAATGACGCGCGATCTCCTTCATAAAGAAGGACTTTACTGCGGAATTTCGTCTGGATCAGCTGTTGTGGGCGCCATTAAATATTTGCGCGCGCAAGGCGATAAGATCAAGGGCAAGAACGTAGTGATCATTATTTGCGATAGCGGTAGCCGTTACATGTCAAAAGTCTTTAATGAAGACTGGATGCGCGAAGCCGGCTTTTTGGAAAAAACCTCGCTCGGCACCGTTGCCGATCTCCTTGCTTCAACACGCCCTCAGGGTAAAGGCGAAGTCTTCACGGCTCGCCCCACCGACAAAGTTTCGGCCGTCATTGAGCTGATGAGCAGTCGCGGAATTAGCCAAGTTCCGGTGGTCGACTCCGCAGGCTGGATTAAGGGAGTGGCCACCGAAGGGGCTATTCTCAGTGCGCTCTATCAGGGCCGCGCAAAGGCAAGCGATGCAATTGAGGGCTTGGTCGATTCATCGGTTGAGTTTGTCACCGCCGACGATCCGGTTGAAAAAGTTTCAAACCTGGTTACCGCTGGCAAGATTCCCCTGGTGAACGACCCTGCTCAGAACGGTAAGATTTTGGGAATCATTACCAAGATCGACTTACTCACGTTTATGGGCTCGAGAGTTAACTAAAAGAGGAATTCAAATGAAAGCCGACACCTGCAAAGAACTGAAGCTTGGGTTTGGCACCTTGGCCATTCACGCAGGGCAATCGCCCGACCCTCTCACCGGGGCCGTAATGACCCCCATTTACCAAACAAGTACCTACGCGCAATCGTCGCCTGGCGAGCACAAGGGTTACGAATATTCGCGAA
>CANJNU010000239.1 GCA_947475645.1 Bacteriovoracaceae bacterium
CTCAGTTGTCCATCTTCAAACTTCAGGATCTCTCGCCGCAATTAGGCGCAAAGATTTGGAGTTGCGTGTTCGACTTACCAAACGAGAAAGTAAATAAGCTCTCTCGTGAAGTGATGGCTGAGTTTGGGACGTTAGTAGATGTGTTGGATGCCCATTACCGCAAGGGCGAACTTGAAGCTTTGGTTTTGGTGTCGGGTAAACCCGGTAATTTTATTGCGGGTGCAGACATCGAAATGATTCGAAAAACTCGGTCTGCAGAAGAAGCAACCGAGCTTTCTGCCATCGGGCAGAAGATGATGAACCGCTGGGAAGATCTTCCCTTTCCCACTGTGGCTGCAATTCAAGGTGCAGCTCTGGGCGGCGGCGCCGAGATGGTTCTAGCGTGTTCGGCCGCCGTTATGGCTCAAGACTCGGCCACACGGATTGGCGTTCCCGAAGTGATGCTAGGGCTTTTGCCGGGCGCTGGTGGAACGATGCGGTTACCTTCCAAAGTGGGTATCGCAAATGCACTTGATCTAGCGCTCACTGGAAAAACCCTGAACGCTGATCGTGCAGTCAAGATGGGCCTGATTGAGGCGGCCCTTCCTTCTCAAAACTTTGTTGAGTCTGCCTACAAATGGGTAAAGTCTAACTTAGAGGCGTTGAAGGCCGATAAACGGCTGGCGAAAGAGCCGAAGCTGGGCGGAGTAGGAGGCACTGTTGGGGCCTTAATGGAAAAAACTCCGATGGGACGAGCACTGATTTTTAAGAAGGCTCGGGAAGGTGTACTTCAAAAGACTCGGGGAGCCTATCCTTCACCTCTTGAGATCATTGATGTGATGTCAAAGTCGGGTGCAGGTTACGGGGCTCGGCTTAAGGGTGCAGCACGCGATAAAGCATTGGCTCTCGAGGCGAACGGCTTCGGAAAATTAGCGACTACCGATGTTTCAAAAAATTTAATTCGACTTTTCTTTATGACTGAAGTTGTGAAGAAGTCCAAGGGACTACAGACTGACTCGGCCGAAGCGATTACGGTCACTTCATCAGGCGTATTAGGTGCCGGAGTGATGGGGGGCGGGATTGCGCAACTTTTTGCGGATAAGGGTGTGCGTACGCGCATGAAAGACTTGAATGCCCAGTCGCTGCAAACCGGAATGCAGGCCGCAGCCAAGATCTTCCAGAAGCAGGTAAGTCGGAAAAAGATTAATCCGCGACAACTCATGCAGAAAATGAATTTGATTGCGCCAGTCATGGATTACTCGGGATTTAAGGGTGCCGAAGTTGTGGTGGAGGCGATTGTCGAGAATATAGAAGTGAAGAAAAAGGTGCTTGCAGATCTTGAATCATACGTTTCGGATTCTTGTGTGATCGCTTCGAACACGAGTTCGCTCTCGATTACAGAAATGCAGAAAGCATTAAAGAATCCTGAACGATTCGCCGGTATGCACTTCTTCAATCCTGTTTCTCAAATGCCTCTCGTCGAAGTAATTCGCGGTGCACAGAGTTCGGATCGTGCTGTGTCGTTGGTCTTTCAATTCAGCAAGCAGCTGGGTAAAACTCCGATTGTTGTGAAGGATTCGCCTGGGTTTTTAGTGAATCGGTTATTAATGCCCTACTTAAACGAAGCGACATACTTGGTAGCTGATGGGGCTCCGATCGATGACGTCGATCGTGCGATGCTTAATTTTGGAATGCCGATGGGTCCCATGGAGTTAATTGATGAGGTGGGTGTTGATGTGGGTGCCAAGGTTTCCCATATTCTTCACGACGCTTTTGGTGAACGCATGGCTCCGGCGCCACTCAATTCAAAAATCGTCGAATCGGGGCGCCTGGGTAAGAAGACGAATAAAGGGATCTATAATTATATTGTTGAGGGGCGAAAAGTTCGTAAGGAGCTCGATACTGAGATTTATGATCTCATGGGTGTGCATCCTAAAAAGGGATCGATCTCGGATGAAGAGATGGTCGATCGCTGCGTACTTCCTATGATTAATGAAGCTGCCCGTTGTCTAGAAGAAGGTGTCGTAACTCAGGCAGCAGAGGTGGATCTAGGAATGATTATGGGAACAGGGTTTCCTCCTTTTCGTGGCGGATTACTGCGTTACGCAGATTCTTTAGGATTGAAGGCGATTGTGGAAAAACTTCGCAGTTATGAAAAACGCATGGGTGCGCGCTTCGCTCCATCAGAGGCTATTTTGAAACGTGCTGAAAATGGGCAATCTTTCTACGCCGAGTGATTCGGGTTTATCCCAACGCGAAGTAAGTGCTGTGAGTCATCTCTGGCGAAGTCCTTGGACGAGCTGGGTGGGCATGCGTTACCTGCGTTCAAAGAAGAATTCGCGGTTCTTGAGTTTTATTACATTACTTTCGGTCATGGGGGTCGGCCTCGGGGTTACCGCGATGATCGTGGTATTATCAGTGATGGATGGATTTGAAGAACAACTCAAGAAACGCTTGATGTCTTCAGATCTGCACATCCTTGTTACCCCATCGTCCCAAGCGGCAGACTTTGATCAGGGGCGTGTCTTGGCTGATTCGCTCCAAAAGTTGGGCGTCGAGGAGCCCCTTCGGAATGATCCACGGGTAGATACCGTTTGGCCCGTGATCTCGACTGAAGCGATTCTAAAAGCCGGAAAAAAAGTAAGCGGTGTCGTTTTTAAAGGCGTCAGCGAAGAGCGAATGACTCGTCTCAAAGGGCAGTTGGCCGAAGGTACAGAGATCAGTCCCTCGCAGCTGCCCGGGGTATATATCGGACAAGAACTGGCCTATGAGTTGCGGCTCATTCCGGGCGACCCGATTACGCTGATTTCTCCCACGGAAACTGAAGGGCCTCTTGAAACAGTTCCCAGGCTCAAGAAGCTTCGGATTGAGGGGATTTATCATTCGGGAACCCCTGAACAGGAACTCCATACTATTTTTGCGAAAGATTCAGTTGTTCGTTCGTTTTTGAGAAGACAGAACGTTGTTTCGCAGTGGGAGATTGGCGTAAAGCGTTTTGATGATGCCCCAGTGATTGCCGCAGAAATTCGCGCAAAGGCTACTGGATTTCATGTGCAAGACTGGATGCAGATGAACTCGCACCTGTTTGC
Source organism: Bacteriovoracaceae bacterium (assembly GCA_947475645.1). Classification (GTDB taxonomy): domain Bacteria; phylum Bdellovibrionota; class UBA1018; order UBA1018; family UBA1018; genus CANJNU01. Next base: position 3,069 of record CANJNU010000239.1, read on the forward strand.
ATCGCTGAAGCTAGA
>CANJNU010000240.1 GCA_947475645.1 Bacteriovoracaceae bacterium
AAGTGATTCCCACCAGCCAGGCGCTTGCTTCACTGAAGGCGGCCTCGCGCTTTTCGAAGGCCATTGATCGCGTAGCGCGCAAGGTTCACCCAATGATTCTTAGGGCTCTGATTCAGCACGGAGTAAATACTCAAACTCTCGAGTCTGAGGAAAAGTTCGAGGAAGTGATGAAGCAGATCTCGGTGGAGGCGATTAATCAAGAAGTGAAGATGAGTTATGTGGTCGGCAAAGACCCCGAACACAATGCTTGGTTTGCGACTGTTGAAAGTCACTTCCACGGTTCGAAGCGAATTGCGCCAATTAGTGTGGCAATGCTTGATTCGCCCGAATACGAAGAACTGGGTAAGCACTATCAGGCCATGTTAGCGATGGGCAGAGGCCCGTTTACACTGCGCGTAGAAGGAAAACCCGATCGGATTGAGACCGGGGGCGAAGCCCTTTATCGAGCCGTGATTGAATCAGCGAAGAGCGGAATGAATATTCAACGCTATAAGGGCCTGGGAGAGATGAATCCTGAGCAGCTTTGGGAAACGACGATGGACCCCACCCGCCGCACACTTCTGAAAGTGACCGTAGACGACGCAGTCGGAGCCGACGGCATTTTCTCAGTGTTGATGGGCGACCAGGTCGAGCCACGACGCCAGTTCATCGAAGCAAATGCACTTCGCGTGAGGAATCTCGATATATGAATTCGAGCCGGATCCTAGGTATCGGCTCTTATCTGCCTCCGGGTATTGTTACGAACGACGATTTGAAGGATTTACTCAATACCTCGGATGAATGGATTCAGCAGAGAACGGGTATTAAGCAGAGGCATTGGGTCGATGCGAGTACGGATATAGCGACCTCTGATTTGGGACTTCTGGCCGCCCAGAAGGCGCTGGCGCATGCGGGTGTCGACAAATCAGAGATTGATCTTATTATTTTTGCCACGACAAGCCCCGACTACGACACACCGGGATCGGCGTGCACGCTTCAAGCTAAACTTGGAATTCCGGGCGTTCCAGCTCTCGATATTCGCCAACAGTGTTCGGGTTTTATTTACGGATTGTCGATTGCGGATCAGTTTGTGCGAACCGGACTTTATAAAAAGGTTCTGCTCGTCTGTGCCGAAATTCAATCCAAAGGAATTGACCTATCGCCTCGCGGTAGGGATGTTTCTGTTCTTTTTGGCGACGGAGCTGGGGCGATTGTTCTGGGCTCAACGTCGTTGGTAACCGACGTGAGAAATTCTGATTTACCTCATGTGCTCTGTACACACCTAGGGGCGGACGGAAGGTTTGCGAAAGATCTTTGGATTGAGTACCCCGGAATTGGTCACGTAGGATCGCGAAACAGCTTTAAGGAAGAAGACCAAGTTAAATATTTTCCTCAAATGAACGGTAAAACCGTTTTTGTGAATGCGGCAAAAAAAATGCCGGAGATTTTACTTACTTCTCTGGAATCGCAAAATTTAAAGATTGAAGATGTTGATCTGTTTGTCTTCCATCAGGCGAATATTCGCATTAATGAGATGGTTGCTAAGCAGTTGGGAATTCCAGACGAGAAGATTTTTAATACGATTGAACTCTTTGGCAATACAACCGCAGCCACAATACCCTTGGGGTTAGATGAAGCGGTTCGTTGCGGAAAACTGCGATCGGGAATGTTAGTTGGATCAGCGGCTTTTGGTAGTGGCTTTACTTGGGGCTCGGCCCTGATTCGTTGGTAATTAATGGGAAGGGTGATTTCATGACCGATCAAATCCAGGAAAACAAAAACGTACAACTGGTGACGATTGAAGACGAGATGCGCGGAGCTTATCTCGACTACGCAATGAGTGTAATCGTAGGGCGAGCACTTCCCGATGTGCGCGATGGCCTTAAGCCGGTTCATCGTCGCGTTTTATTCGCCATGTATGATCTGGGTAACTCGTATAATAAACCCTATAAGAAATCGGCCCGTGTGGTGGGGGATGTAATCGGTAAGTACCATCCCCACGGAGATTCGGCTGTTTACGATACAATCGTTCGAATGGCGCAGGACTTCTCCATGCGCTACACCCTAGTTGATGGACAGGGGAACTTCGGTTCTGTCGACGGCGACGCTCCAGCAGCGATGCGTTATACCGAAATCCGCATGGATAAGATTACCGACGAGATGTTGGCTGATCTCGATAAGGAAACGGTCGACTTCGGGCCTAACTACGACGACAGCTTAACCGAGCCGTCAGTTCTGCCAGCGAGAATTCCTAACCTTCTGGTAAATGGAAGTACGGGAATTGCCGTAGGGATGGCCACGAGCATTCCACCCCATAATTTGGGCGAGATTATTGACGCAACCGTTGCTTTGATTGCCGATCCAGGTCTTGAAACACCCGATCTATTTCAGTTTGTAAAGGGACCCGACTTCCCCACCGGAGCAACGGCCTTCGCCGGAAGCTCGATGCGCGAGGCTTATCGCGGCGGACGCGGAAGCATTACACTGCGGGGGCGGGCTGAGATTGAGGCCTGGAAGAATGATCGTGAGCGAATCATTGTTACCGAGCTTCCCTATCAGGTCAATAAGGCGAGACTGATCGAGAAGATGGCTGATTTGGTGCGCGAGAAGAGAATCGAGGGGATCTCGGATCTTCGAGATGAGTCGGATCGCACTGGAATGCGCATAGTAATTGAGATCAAGAAGGGCGAGAACTCGAACGTCATTCTGAATCAACTCTACAAGCTGACACAACTGCAGGAGAATTTTGGAATTAATCTTCTTGCGATTCATCAGGGTCAGCCGAGAACCTTCAATCTGCGCGACATGCTATGGGCGTTTATTGAGCATCGCAAGGACGTCGTTGTTCGTCGCACGATCTATGACCTTAAAAAAGCAGAGGCGCGCGCTCACATCTTAGAGGGTCTAAAAAAAGCTGTTGAGAACATTGATGAAGTGATTGCGCTGATCAAAGGATCAAGTGGGCCCGACCAAGCACGAATTAATTTAATTCAGCGGTTTCAGTTTACTGAGATTCAATCTCAAGCAATTCTGGACATGCGCTTGCAACGCCTTACGGG
>CANJNU010000241.1 GCA_947475645.1 Bacteriovoracaceae bacterium
ATCGAAACGACCTGGCCGCAAGAGAGCGGGATCGAGTACGTCTGGGCGGTTAGTTGCCGCAATGAGAATCACGCCGTCATTGCTCTCGAATCCGTCCATTTCGACGAGCAATTGATTCAACGTCTGTTCTCGCTCATCGTGTCCGCCACCTACTCCGGCTCCGCGATGACGACCGACGGCATCGATTTCGTCGATAAAGATAATGCAGGGTGCGTGCTTTTTGCCCTGTTCGAAGAGATCGCGAACGCGTGAAGCGCCCACACCCACGAACATTTCAACAAAGTCCGAACCTGAGATCGAGAAGAACGGAACTGATGCTTCGCCCGCTACGGCTTTGGCGAGTAAAGTTTTACCCGTACCTGGAGGGCCCATCAGCAAGACACCTTTAGGAATGCGGCCACCGAGACGAGTAAACTTCTTCGGGTCTTTCAAAAACTCGATAATTTCTTCGAGCTCTTGTTTTGCTTCGTCTGCGCCTGCGACATCGCGAAACAGAATACGATTCGCCGACTCAGTCAGTAGGCGGGCTTTACTCTTTCCAAATGACATCGCCTTGCCGCCGCCCACTTGAATCTGTCGCATGAAGATCATGAAAAATACAAGTAACAGCAACATGGGGAACCAGGAGATGAGCACTTGCTGCCAAATAGGCGTTTTCTCAGGGTGTTCGTAGTTGGGAATAATATTATTTTTTTCGAGGATCTCGAATACTTTGGCATTCTCGGTAGCTCCGACCGTCTCAAAGTATTTGCGGCCGTCAGCGGTGGGAGCCTCTTTGTAGATTCCTGTAATGAGGTTATCCGATTTAAAAGTGACCTCGGCCACTTTTCCTTCTTTGACCTGCTGAATGAACTCACTGAATTTGAGTTCCTTCGCATGACGACTGCCTGTATCGAATGCCTTAAAAAGGGCAGCAAAGAGTAGAATGAGAACGATCCACAAAGTGAATGTTTTGTGTGAGGGCTTCATCGGATTAACCTATTCACCTTTCATGTCGCCTGACGGGGGATTCCTAAGAGGTAATCCCTAGAGTTAAATCGAGGGGCCTAATTGAAGCCCCCATTGGCTAAAAAGATCACACTTCCATTATACTCGAAACTATTTTTTTAAGTGTAGAGGAAGTTCTTTCGAAGAATCAGGAGCTTCGAGAACCCAACGGCGCGATTGACCCGACTGGTCATAGGTCAGGGACCAGCCCTGAGCAAGAGTGACGCATCGCCCCGCCTTCATGGCATCCCATTGCGAGCGCCTCATTCGCACCCCTGACGACCCTAGAATATCCGCGAGTAGAGCGGTGGGATGAGGATCAGACGGGTTGCTCTTTTTAGCGGTTTGTTCGGCTAATCTGACTAGATTCTCTACAGCTCGTGGAAAAAGATGTTCGACCTGGGGCATTACGTTCAGTCTCAGTCGCGACCTAAGCAGTTGTCCTTCAAAGTTCGTCCGATCCTCACGCCACTCCTGCTTTTCTTCGGAAAGGTATTCTTGTAGAACTGTTTTGCGAGTGCCTAAAAGGGGACGAAGTTCGAACGAATCTGCCCCTTCTAGAGGCTCTACGGGCAGAATGCCGGCACCATGAGTGGTTGCAGCACCCGTTAAAATGCGCCACAGCACGGTCTCAGCAAGATCGTCGGCGTGATGGGCCGTAAGCACCCAACCAGGAAACTCGCATACCGCTTGGCGATAAGCATCTTTCCGGTCTTCCCGCGCCTGGGATTCGGGAGATCCTTGGGTCGGGGGGGGCTTGGCGGAGAAGGTTCGTAGGGGGATTTTCCAGCGCTCGGCCAATTCGCCGATGAAATGAGCGTCTCCGTCGGACTCAACTCCCCTCCATCCGTGGTTCATATGAATGAGGCGAATTTTGTGACGGGGGACCACGCGTGAGCCGTAATGAACCAGTAAGTGAGCGAGTGCGAGGCTGTCAGATCCTCCCGAAACAGCGATATGAACAAAGGAGGGCTGTGGAAGTGCGCGACGATCTTCTTTGACTCGGCGAATCACTTCGCGAATTAGTTTTCCGCCCGTAGAACCTGGAATAAGAGGGTGAATCATATCTGTAGGGTTGTTTACTCTTCTGGAAAGAATTTCAAGAGGAAGCTCTCTCTTGATTTTGGATTCTTCCTGAAGTATCCCCTCAACATTCATAATTGATCATTGATTGGCGATCGACTGTGAGTTTGTGTGTCAGGGTAGCTCAGTTGGTTAGAGCACCGCATTCATAACGCGGGGGTCGGGAGTTCAAATCTCCCCCTTGACACCATTTAACGCCATTATTTAACTGGGCCCATCAGTAACAGTATCGGCTTCGGATTTTCTCAAAGTAGGACTTCCAGGGGCGAGTGCTGTAGCTTTTTGTGAAGTAGAGTTTATTCTGGTTCATGGGAGCGATCAGATCGGCGCGCGAGATTCCTGTTGCAGCCGAAAATTCATCCTCAAATACTTCATAGAAGTCACGTCCCCACTTCTGATAAAGTTGATCATTCATGAAGTCGGGCATCTGGTTTCCGTGCAAAACTCCGACGTTAACCGTTAACTTTCCGTTTGAAATATTTTTTTTCTCCCACTGATTTAAAAAGTCATCCCGATTTCTGGCTTTAAAGAAATCAGCAGAAGCATAAGTGTCGCCGAAATCTCGCAACACAATTCTTCCGGTTGGATTTACCCCCACCATTTCGATGAGAAAATTTTGTGAATGAGGTGAGTCGTAAGTAAGTCCTGTGCGGGCCGCAAACTCGGCCAATGCGCGAGCAAGAGGCTTGTTATAATGCTCGTTCCAAAAGTGCGCGGGATCACTCGACCCATTCGCTAAAGCGATTTGGGTTCCTAACTCGCTATGAAGGGCAGAGAAACCCGGTAAGTAGGTAACGCCACCCCCGTGCAGATTGCCTAAAGTTCGAATCAGAATGGCCTGATCAATTTCCCTGATTGCAAATAGAGCGGGCTCATCCATGATGACCACATTTTTAAACGGATCGTTTCGACTGAGGGCGTACACATAATCAGAGGCTTGCCTGGATTGTAATGCATCG
>CANJNU010000242.1 GCA_947475645.1 Bacteriovoracaceae bacterium
GACGTGCGAGCCTATAATACCGAATTCCCCGGAAAGATTCCGCTTGAATTCGGACTAGGCGTGCATCAAGGAGAGGTTATTTTGGGAACCGTGGGAGATCGTGAACGCATCGACGCGACCGTAGTTGCTCAGTCGGTTAACTTGGCGGTTATGCTGGAACGCATTTCAAAACAAGTGAATGCAGGACTTTTGGTCTCTGACGAAGTCTACCAGAAGCTTCCCATGGAGACGGCCCGAAACTCGCGTTGGCTCGGAAATTTTGAGACTCGCGGAAAAAAGAACGGCGTTCAAGTCTACGAGATTTTCAATACAGATCTTGATCCGCTGCGCGAACACAAATGGAAAACGAGTAAGATCTTTGAAACCGCTATTCGAAAATATCAGCAAGAAGAGCTACTCGAGGCCAACGCCGACTTCGATACAATCTACCAAGAGAATAAGGATGATGGACCCACTTACTGGTGGCTTCATCGCATCGATAAAGAAATCGTTGAGCCCGACGAGATCGATCCGAATCTCAACCGGAAAATGATTCGCTTGAAAAAACGTTAAACATCGTCTGAACCGCCGCGCGCCCACTCACCGGTAATTCGGCAAGTAAGATAGGCCTTAATGAAGCCATCCAACTCTCCGTCCAATACTTTATCGGCTACGGGCATGGTGTATCCGGTGCGATGGTCTTTCACCATTTTGTAAGGGTGCAGCACGTAAGAACGAATCTGACTTCCCCATGCGATATCTTTTTTACCCTCTTCGATGACCTGCTGCTTTTTGTGTTCCTCGTCTAAATGGCGCTCATAGAGTCGAGAACGAAGCACTTTCATGGCCAAGGCCTTATTCTTAATCTGAGAGCGCTCCTGCTGACAGGCCACCACAAGCCCCGAAGGATAGTGTGTAATCCGAACCGCTGAGTCAGTCGTGTTCACGCCCTGCCCCCCCTTACCACCGGCACGAAACACGTCGACTCGAAGGTCTGCTGGATTAATGATCACTTCAAAATTGTCGTCGATTTCGGGAGTCACATACACGCTAGTAAATGACGTGTGCCGACGAGCGTTTGAATCGAAGGGCGAAATTCGCACCAATCGATGCACACCCGCCTCGCTTTTTAGCTGACCAAATGCAAAAGGCCCAGAAATCGTCAGTGTGGCACTTTTAATGCCTGCCTCTTCACCCACTTGGGCATCCATGAGTTCAACTTTAAAGCCCTTATCTTGGCCCCAACGCTGGTACATGCGCAATAGAATCTGAGCCCAATCCTGAGACTCGGTGCCGCCGGCCCCCGCGTTGATCGTCAAGATGGCGTTATTCACATCTTGCTCGTCTGAAAGCATTTTTCTAAATTCGGCCTTCTCAAACAACGAAGCCAGAGGCGTAATCAGGGCGCTCGCTTCTGCGTACGCACTCTCGTCTTTTTCCTCTTGAGCCAACTCAAAGAGCGTCAGGGCATCTTGATAAGCCGTTTCGAGCGACTTAAATTGATTCACTTCCTCTTCCAGCCGGGCCTTCTCAGTCGTAAACTGCTTGGCTTTCTGATTGTCACTCCAAAACTCAGGCTGAGCCGATAGATGGCTAAGCTCGTCGATGCGTCGAATCTTTACAGCAAGGTCAAAGCGACCCCCGAAGGAATTCTAACTTTTGAAACATAGTGGCAAGACGTTCACGAATCTCGAATGGCTGTAGCATACGCAAAAATGTTTACCCGGAGTACCGCAGAAGTGCAAGTTCCCCCTAGTGCCTCCTTTCATTTTAGGTCGCTTTGCCGTATCAAAATTGTATGCTTCGCTCTGGGTTACGTTGTCTTTACTCCTTCTGGGTACTATTTATCGCATTCTGGGGAATGACCCTAGGGGCGTGCTCGCATAAAAGTACAATCGATACACTTACCGTACGACTGAGCACAGAGCCTCAAACACTCGACTGGAATCGCGCCCACACTCCCTTCGAGACCCATTTACTGTCGAATCTCATGGAGGGACTACTGAGCTATAACTCCAAGATGGAGATCCTGCCTCAGCTTGCCCAAAGTTGGACAGTAAGCCGCGATCATAAAACCTACACATTTAAGCTACGCCCGGGCGTTCTTTGGTCGGACGGAGTTCCCCTGACCGCAGAGCACTTTGTGACCAGCTGGAAGCGCTTACTTTCACCGCAAACCGCAGCCCCCTATGCCTACCTGCTTTTCGACATTGTCGGGGCAAAGGCGTTTGCCGAAGGAAGAGATCCCTCCTTCTCTCATGTAGGCATTCAGGCACTGTCGGAAACAGAGATCCAAGTACGGCTTGATCAGCCGGTGGCTCACTGGCTTCACATTCTGACTTTCTGGGTAACCTTTCCCCTTCGTGAGGATCTGGCTCAAAACCATTTTCTCAGTCAGGCGGGCCAGGTCACGGTCGGTCCCTACGTCCTTTCGCAGCAGTCCGATCCCATGACCCATTTTACACTCGAAGCCAACCCACACTATTGGGGAACTGCGCTGAATCAGGGACCTCATTTTAAGCGCGCTGTGTTTCAGATTGTTAAAGATAATTCGACTGCTCTCAATCTTTACGATTCGAAGCACCTCAATATCCTCACCGACTTGCCTGCTTATCAAGTGGAGCAACTGGAGGCAGAGAAAGGCAAGGGGGGTGCGCCTGACTTTCGCACGTTTCCTTATCTCAAAACCCTCTACTTAGGATTCAACCATAACCGTGAGCCACTGAACCGCCCCTCTTTGCGCAAAGCCATTGCCCAGGGGCTGGATCGCAGCACTCTTCAGCCCCTGTTAAAGCCCGGTCAGTCCATTGCAACCAGTTTTGTTCCAGCCGGTATGCCTGGGCACCTGGCCAGCGCCCAAATTGGACTTCCGTTTAATCTCAAGGAAGCGCAACGCGCACTCGCAGTTTCGGGACTTAAATCTGGAGACTCGATCGATCTACTGCTGCTGAACCATGAAAAGTCTCTGCTCATTGGCCAGTGGATCCAAGCCGAGCTGAAGAAAAACCTGGGACTTCAGATTCGACTCCAAGCATTCGATAATAAAAC
>CANJNU010000243.1 GCA_947475645.1 Bacteriovoracaceae bacterium
GCATTTAACCCAGAACTTGGTTCGATTTCACGAAGAACGCGATCTCTACCTGTATCTCGCTGAGAAACTCGCACAGCGCGGCGACTCTGCAGCCTCTCGTCGTGCGGGCCAGATGAGAATCATTAAGCTGAATTTGATCTTTCTTTGCGCTCAGGCACTGATCCGTGGGAACTGGGGAGCTTTGAAAAAATTTCTCGGCTTCCTGAGGGAGCTTTGATCCATGCGGCTTAACTTACTTCTGGATTGCCTGACCTGGCTTCTCGTCGGGTTTCCTCTCTTGACGGGCGGCATCTGGGGCAAGATCGACGGAAAGTTCTTAGAACTGTCTGAGTTAGCTGTGCCCACATTCATTTGGAGCTTGTTAGCATTGGGGCTCTACAAGTGGAAAGGTGTCTCGTTTCGTAACACCCTCACATTCCGTTATTTCAAAACTTCGTTCGCTCGTATCGAACGATTTTATGAACAATCGCCCAAAAGTGCCGAGATTCTTTACGTTTTGATTCTTGGGGGACTCTTATCTTGGGCCAGCCTAAGAAGACACTGGGCATTCGAGTCACACGGCTATGATTTAGCCATTTTTGATAATGCGATTTGGAATCTCGTTCACGGAAACGGTTACCTTTCGTCGGTACGCGGATACTCGAATCTCTTTGTTGATCATCAGTCCCCCCTCTTTTTTGCACTTGCTCCGTTTTATGCTTTAATGCCTCGGGCCGAAACTCTTCTCGTTTTGCAAGCCTTCGGCATTGCTAGCTCAGGCGTTGCAATTGCCTGGCTTGCTCAAAAAGTCTTAATCGATCAACCTCCAAAAATCGCGCGTCAGATCGCCCTTCTCGGTGCGCTTTCATTTTTTCTTTATGCGCCCATTAGGTCGGCCGCACTCTTTGATTTTCATCCCGAAACCTTCATGCTGCCGGTATTTCTTTTCTCGCTCGTCGGTCTTCTCTCAAAGAACACCTCAGAAAAACTGATTGGGCTTTGCCTCTTCTTCGTCGCACTTCTGGCAAAAGAATCGGCAGGAGCGGTGGGCGCAGGCATCGGCCTAAGTCTGATTTTACGCAAAGACACCCGCAAATGGGGATGGGTATGTTGCCTCGCCGGATTTGCGGTTTTCCTGATTGACCTCAAACTCGTACCGGGTTGGCTTGGCGCTCGGTATACCTATACCCACGAATTTCCACTTTTTGGTGGAGACCTCAAACGACTCATCCTTTCTCCGATTCTCGAACCCCAGTTATTCTGGAGTCAAATCGTACAGAAGCACCGCCTCAAGTTCTTGTTCTTTACACTCGCCCCTTTGGGATTCATCCCCCTCTTTGCACCCGCGGCCTTAACCTCAGCATTGCCGGGCTATCTCATGCTTTTTCTCAGCACTGGCGGAACACGTCTGAACCTCGGCTTCCATTATGCGGTCGAGCCCGCAGTAGGTCTCTTCTTTGCCTGGCCATTTGGCATTAAACGTTTGCTCAATTCCAGCGTTCCTTACCGTAAATGGGTGATGATCATCCTTTTCTTCGCCATTGCTTTTTCAGGCCGCAGCATCGCCTACTCGATCAGGCGCTACACACCTGACACTCACAGCCAATGGCTTCGTTACGAACTTCTGCCACTCATCGACCGAAGTATTCCTCTTGCCGCCACCGACTCACTCCTTCCTCATCTCTCGGGCCGCCAATGGCTTGCACAGGTTCTGAGCCCCATGAAAGAAAGCCCGAGGCTACAATGCGTAATTATCGATACCGCGCTTGCGCCGTGGCCCAGTGGCTCGCACGCGCGCGCAATCGAAGGCGTTCCATCTGATCTAGCGCTCGAGTACCATTGCAACACCGTGTCCGTTTTTGGTAAAGACTGCTTTCACTCAGTTCGCAGGCCTTCATGCACTGACAACAACTCCGGAGCTCGTTCCTCGCTATGAACCTTCCCCTCATTGGCCTGATCATCTTGGCATTTACCTGGGTTTTTAGTCAGTTTGGATCGCGCTTACCGGCTCAGCGCTCGCTTCTTTGGTGGGGCGTCTTTCTTTTTGTAACCGTTGCTGCCATCGATCCAAGCCTATTTCACGGCGTCGTGGCTGCCCTAGGCATTCAGGTAATCAGTAACTTTGTCTTGGGCAGCCTCGTTCTCTTCTGCCTACTGCAGCTCATCGAAGAGTCAGCGTCTCAAACCAAAAACCTCAGACAAATTCGCGAGATTGTCACTTACCAGGCATCCCAAACCTTCATTGCACAAGCATCCAAAAAGCCGATTCGAGCCCTCGTCATTCTTCCTACTTGGAATGAGGAAGCATCGCTTCCGCTATTGAAAGCACAGATTGAGCCAATTCAATCCCAATTCCCGGATATTCAATTTTGCTTCGTAAACGACGGATCGACCGATCAGACCTCTGTAGTTCTTCGAGATCGATTTCCAGGCCAGTTCTGTACTCATGCCGCCAATATCGGTGTATCGGGCGCATTACTCACGGGATTTAAGATTGCCCAATCACTGGGGGTTTCATGGGTCGTTCAGTGCGATAGCGACGGACAACACCCCATCTCAGAAATTCCTCACCTCATTCATCAAGCAGCTCACACCCAAGCAGATCTTCTGATCGGCTCTCGGTACTTCGGAGCACATGCGCAATCTAAAAATATCGAAGCGTCGAGTTCACTTCGCAGAGCGGGCGGAAAGCTAATTTCCTTCACTCTTCGAATCCTTTTCCGTGCTCAAGCGGTCACCGACCCTACCTCGGGATTTAGAGTCTACTCACAAACCGCGATCGCTCGCTTCATCAAGCAAATGCCAGACGAGTACCCAGAACCCGAACTGATTGCACTTGCTTCGCTCAATGGCCTCAATGTGCGTGAGACATTCGTTCAAATGCGCGCGCGAGCAGGTGGAAGCAGTAGCCTGAACGGATTGAAGTCTGCCCAGTTTATGCTCAAGGTTTTCACAGCACTTCTAGGTGTGAGGCTGAGAAGTCTACTGCCCTAGAATTGATCGCTAGTGAACCGATTCAAATGAACGAAGGACAAGCCCGAC